>JAISDG010000148.1 GCA_031265015.1 Spirochaetaceae bacterium
CACGCTCTGATTTTACGGGAAGATGATCCGTTGCTGCCTGCGATTCTTGGCGTTTATGAATCACAAGGCATTAAGAACGGAGCACCAACCAATAAACAAAAAGGTCCTGCTTTCAAGACAGAGCTTGCAACAGCCTATCCGGAATGTCGTTTGGTTGTTACAAAAGAAACAATGACTGTTGAAGGTATGATTAAGATCATTTATGACTTGTTGAAAGACAAGTTAAACATCGCGAAAATCACCTTCACAAGCGGCGTTAATGGCGCTACCCAAGAATATGAGAAAGAGCGGCAAAAAGAAAAGGACCGTTGCCCGTTATGCGGTATTCTGTTAAATGAAAATGGCGTGTGTCCAAAATGCGGATACAAAAAATAGCCTAAAGTTTTCACACATCCATGCTCGCGACAGAAAAAAGTAACCACTTCGGTTAAGCGGTAAGCTTATCCACAGTGGTTACTTTTTGGAGAGAAGGCCCAATGGACTTCCGCTGAAATTGCGGATACCCTGGGATTAAATATTGAAACGGTAAAAAAAGCGGTTAAATCGCTGGCTGACGCCGGTTATCTTGTTAAACACGGCGCAACCAGAGGAGCCTGGTATGAAAAAACAGAGAACTGAGACGTTTCTTCATACAATAAGTCCGGTTACCGATTCGATGGCGGCGGCGGCGCCGTCTTCATCGCAGAAACCGGTGATGCGATCCGCTTCCGCTTTGACGGTGTCCAGCGCGTTTCCCATGGCTACCCCGATGCCCGCTTCCCGGATCATTTCCCGGTCATTGTCGCTGTCGCCGATGGCCATGACTTCCGTCATGGGTATGCCGAGCTTTGCCGCAGCCGCCTTCAGGGCCTCCCCTTTGCTGATGCCCGCGGGCATAAGTTCGATATTGTCTTCGGCAAAAAAGGTAACGTAGAGGTCTTTTCTGGGAGCGAGGGTCCCGTAGGCCCTTTCCCGCTCCGCGATGTTTTCAAAGAGCATGACCAGTTTAATAAAATTCCCTCCGTTCCGTATTTCCGTTTTGATGTTCCTAAGGGGATAGTTGTTTTTCCACCGGCTTTGAATCATCCGCTCCGCAAGTCCCGATTCAAAGCCTTTTCCCCCGTTGTCAAAAAATCCCACCGTATCATACGCGCCGAAAATGAGGGCATCGAAATTCCTGATTTCCCGGAGCAGCGAGAGGGCGGCGTCTTTTTCAAAGTTCCGGGAAAAAACCAGGCTGCCGCCGGGAACGGAGAAAAGCTGGGCTCCGTTATTGGCAATCACATAGGGATCCGCGAGGTCCTTAAGCAGGGGGTGAACATCGTTAAACTGACGGCCCGTCGCGGGGACGATGTATATGCCCGCCGCTTTAGCCTTGCCGATGGCCTCTATGGTCCGGGGGCTTACTTCTTTTTGGCTGTTCAGGACTGTTCCGTCCAGGTCGAAGGCGATAAGGCGTATTCGCTCTGTTATACCCATAGGAATCATTATACCAAAACAACCGGAGCCGCATCCAGTCCCGCGGACAATCCCGTTCGGGGCATTGCTATTTTCGTGACTATCTATATAATAAAGATATGCTTGCCCTTGGAGGAACAAACCGCCAGGATCTTTCCGCCGCACTGGCGGATCTGTACGAGGCCCATGAAGCGGGCCGTGCGGAGACCGTTAAAGCCCTGGAATTGTTAATCGAAACAAGGCGGGATGCCCTTTCCAGGCTGAAAAAAACCGGCGATATTACAAAAAACCTGAATCTGAAACAGCGGGATCTTATCAACCGCCGGGCGCCGGAAAACTATACCCTGGAACAGATTGCCGCGGCTGCCGCCGGTACGGGCCCCGGGGCCTTTGCGCTTGCCTCGGCCCTGCCGGCCTGCCCTGCCGCTCCTGTTCCGGGAAGCAGACCGGCCCTTGCCTTGAAACACATGGCGGCCCTCCGGAAAAATCTGGCCGGCCTCGGCATTGCCGGCATGCGCGCCCGGGAAATGACCGGGGCGATAAAAAAGTCGATCGCCGCCTTTGAGTACCAGTACAGGCGGACCGCGTGGCAGCTTTTCCCTTTGGGTTTCCTGTCCAGGCTGTGGCGGAACATCAGGACTTTTTTTGGGATGCCGTACTTTTCTTACGGGGATATGGGCCCACTGCGGACACTGGCGGTAACCGCCGGTTTTGTCCTTAAGATGGCGGAAGCCCCGGTTTTTTAGGCGGATACCATGGAACAGTTTTCCGGCCTGCTTGCCCATCTTCCCAAGACCATACCCGCCGGCGACGCGGCCCGGGCCTTGGATATTCTGGTGGAATACAAAAAAGAAACCGATCTGACCAGGCGGGACAGGGCCAGGGTCGAAGCCTCCAGGGAGATTGCCCTGGCAGAAATCACGAAGCGCTATGATTTTTATGAAAAGCTCTTTGCCGCTGTTTTTGCCGAACGGGCGGCGGTAACCCAAAAATTCTTTAAGGTGATTGAGCGGGGCATGGCGGAAAAAAATACCGATCTGGTGCTGGCGGGTCTGGAAAACCTCTCCACGATGGTTGCCTCAAGCCCTCTGGCAAACCTCAAGGACCTGCGTTAGTCCCCGGGCAATCGTACTTCCTGCGCGTCCCCTTTTTATGCTATACTTACCCATCGTGAACAGAAAAGTCTCCCTGACGGGCATTAAACCTACGGGCAATCTCCACATCGGTAACTATTTCGGGGCCATTAAGCCCGCGCTGGAACTTGCCCGGGAATACGACGCCCGGTACTTTATCGCCGATTACCATGCCCTTAATACCATGAAGGACCCGGAGGAACTTTCCGCTTCTATCCGGGAGGTGGCCGCGGGCTGGCTGGCCGCGGGGCTGGACCCGGAGAAGGTAATCTTTTACCGCCAGTCCTCAATCCCCGAAACTTTTGAGCTTTCTACCATGCTGATGGCCTTTACCGCCAAGGGGCTGATGAACCGGGCCCATGCCTACAAGGCGGCGCTCCAGGGTAACACCGAAAGGGGGGACGATCCCGACGCGGGGGTGAACATGGGCCTCTTTACCTATCCGGTACTTATGGCCGCGGACATCATCCTGTTTGATTCGGACGTGGTTCCCGTGGGGAAGGATCAGGTCCAGCATATCGAGATGGCCCAGGACATTGCCCGGTCGGTAAACGCCAACTACCGGCGGGAAGTCCTTAAGGCGCCCCAGCCGGCGGTCCGGGAAAACGTGGCGGTAGTGCCGGGGCTGGACGGCCGGAAGATGAGCAAAAGCTACGGCAATACTATTCCCCTCTTTACTCCGGAAAAGAACCTTCGCAGGCTGATCATGCGGATTGTTACCAATTCCCAGGGGATAGAGGAGCCCAAGGATCCCGGTTCCAGTCAAATCTTTCTATTGTACAAGCTCTTTGCCTCGCAGGATGAACAGGCCGCCCTGGCAAAACGCTACCGGGCCGGGGGTATGGGCTGGGGCGAGGCCAAGGAAGAATTGTTCCGGGCGGTGAACCGGGAACTGGCTCCCCTGCGGGAACGCTTCCAGGGGATTATGCGGGATCCTCCCGCCCTGGACAAAATTCTTGCCCGGGGCGCGGAAAAAGCCCGGCCCATCGCCGCCGCCGTCGTCGCCCGGTTCAGAAAGGCCGCGGGCATTGATCTACCGGTATAAAGATAGATTTAAAACCGCTCAATTGACAGACGGACCGAAGTCTGTGACAATAACGGAAACCACAAAGATATAGAGGAGTAAAGATGAAGAAGTCAATCCTGACGGTGATTGTATGCTTGGCGGCTCTGGCGGCCTGTAAACCGGCGGATAAGCCTGCGGCGAATGCGGCGGCCTTTCATATCGGCATTTTGACCGAGACCGTGTCCCAGGCGGAAGACGACCTGCGGGGCGCGGAAGAACTGATCCGCCTTTATGGCCGGGTCAGTGAGGGGGGCATCATCCAGCATGTAACCTATCCCGACAACTTTATGGATCAGCAGGAAGTATTTATTTCCCAGGTTACTACGATGGCCGATGATCCCCTGATGAAGGCGATTATCGTCAATAACGCCATCCCCGGTACCGCCGAGGCCTTTAAGCGGGTCAAGGAAAGGCGGCCCGACATTATCTGTATCGCCGCGGAAGCCCACGAAGATCCGCTGGTTATCCAGCAGTCCGCGGATCTGGCTACCAACGCCGATTTTATTTCCCGGGGATACCTGATCCCCTGGGCGGCTAAAGAGCTGGGAGCCCAAACCTTTGTCCATATTTCCTTTCCCCGGCACATGAGTTACGAGTCCCTGGGGCTCCGCCGTCAAATTATGGAAGAGGCCTGTAAAGAGCTGGGGCTCAGGTTTGTATTCGAGACCGCCCCGGACCCCACCTCCGATGTGGGGGTAGCCGGGGCCCAGCAGTTTATCCTGGAAAAGACCCCCCAGTGGATCCAGCAGTACGGCGAGGATACGGTGTTTTTCTGCACCAACGACGCCCACACGGAGCCCCTGCTCCGGCAGCTGCTGCAGTACGGCGGCATGTTTGTGGAGGCGGACCTTCCTTCGCCCCTGATGGGGTATCCCGGCGCTTTGGGGCTGGATCTTTCCGCCGAAACCGGCAATTTCCCGGCGATTCTGCGGAAGGTGGAAGAAGCGGTTAACGAAAAAGGCGGCGCCGGCAAATTCGGCACCTGGGCCTTTTCCTACGGTTTTGCCCAGAGCGCGGGCTGGGGCGAATATGCCAAGCGGGTGATTGAGGGAACCGCGGAACTGGGTAACCTGGACGATATGTGGGCGGCCCTGTCGGTGTTTACCCCCGGCGCGCAGTGGAACGGAGCCTACTATGTGGATGCCAATACCGGCGCCGGGGCAAAGAACCATCTGCTTATCTATATGGATACCTATATTATGGGTATTCCCGGAAAGTATCTGCCCACCACGGATCAGGAGGTTCCAAAACAGTACTATGCCATAAAATTCCAGGGGAATTAACGGTATAAACGGTTTTCATTTTTTTCAGTTTTTATTATTTTTATGGAGGAATAATTATGAAGAAGACAGTGTTTTTTGCGGTAACGCTGCTGGGCGCAGTCCTGTTGGCCTGCGGCGGCGGCGGTGACGGCGGGGATACTTCCGCGCCGTACCACATCGGTATTTGTACCGGTACGGTATCCCAGTCCGAAGACGATCTGCGGGGTGCGGAAGAACTGATTGCCCGGTACGGTAAAGTTTCCGACGGCGGCATCATCCAGCACATCACTTATCCTGACAACTTTATGGATCAGCAGGAAGTTACCATTACCCAGATCGTCGCCCTGGCGGATGATCCCAAGATGAAGGCGATCATCGTTAACCAGGCTATTCCCGGTACCGCCGAAGCCTTCAAGCGGGTTAAGGAAAAACGGTCCGACATTATCCTGCTGGCCGGCGAACCCCATGAGGATCCCCTGGTAATCCAGGGATCCGCGGATCTGGCCATCAGCGCGGACTTTATCTCCCGGGGCTATACGATCATCTGGGCCGCCAAACAGCTGGGGGCCGATACCTTTGTCCACATCTCCTTCCCCCGGCACATGAGCTATGAATCCCTGGGGCTGCGCCGCCAGATCTTTGAAGCGGCCTGCAACGACCTGGGGCTTAAGTTTGTGTTTGTCACCGCCCCGGACCCCACTTCCGATGTAGGGGTGGCCGGAGCCCAGCAGTACATTCTGGAGCAGACTCCCCAGTGGATCCAGCAGTACGGCCAGAAAGCGGCCTTTTTCTGCACCAACGACGCCCACACCGAGCCGCTGCTCAAACAGCTTCTGGCCATGGGCGGCATGTTCATCGAAGCGGACCTTCCCTCGCCGTTGATGGGGTATCCCGGCGCCCTGGGCATTGACCTTACCGCCGAAGCGGGAGACTTCCCGGCGATCCTTAAAAAGGTTGAAGCCGCGGTGGTGGAAAAGGGCGGCGAAGGCCGCTTCGGTACCTGGGCCTTCTCCTACGGGTTTACCGTCAGCGCCGGCCTTGGCGAGCTTGCCAAGCGGGTAATCGACGGAACCGCCAAACTGGATAATCCCGCGGATCTGTATGCGGCGCTGGGTGTGTTTACCCCCGGCGCCAAATGGAGCGGCGGTAATTATATCGACGCCAATACCGGTATCCGGGCTAAGAACCAGACACTGGTTTACATGGATACCTATATCATGGGTAATCCCGGCAGGTACCTTCCGACCACCGAGCAGAAGGTGGAGGACAAGTACTATCAGATCAAGTTTCAGCAGCAATAGGGGTATTGGATGCAGCCCCTTCTTAAACTGGAAGGGGTGTCCAAGGATTTTTACGGAACCACGGTTCTGGAGGATGTGAATTTTTCCCTTAACCGGGGGGAAATTCTGGGGCTTGTCGGCGAAAACGGCGCCGGCAAGACCACCCTCATGCATATTCTGTTCGGCATGCCGGTAATCGCCGATACCGGAGGTTACCGGGGCCGGATTTATCTTGACGATCAGCAGGTTTCTTTTAAAAGCCCCTTCGACGCCCTGGACGCCGGTTTCGGCATGGTTCATCAGGAATTCTCCCTTATCCCGGGTTTTACCGCCGCGGAAAACATCCTCCTTAACAGGGAGCCCGTTAAGAGTAATCCGGCGGTAGAGGTTTTTGGCGGGCGCCTTGCCACCCTGAAACGGGACATGATGCGGGAGCGGGCCGAAAAGGCCATCGCCAAACTTGGGCTTAACATCGCGGGGGATACCCTGGTATCGGAAATGCCCGTGGGGCACAAGCAGTTTACTGAAATTGCCCGGGAAATCGACCGCCGGGACGTTAAAGTACTGGTGCTGGATGAGCCCACCGCGGTGCTTACCGAAAGCGAAGCGGAGATCCTTCTTAAGGCTCTCCGGTCCCTGGCGGCGGAGGGTATCGGCATTATCTTTATTTCTCACCGGCTCCATGAAATTACCGCCGCCGCGGACCGGGTGGTGGTACTCCGGGACGGGCGAATCATCAGGGATGTCCCCAACAAAAATCTTACCGTCATGGACCTGGCGTCCTGGATGGTAGGCCGGGAGATGGATGCGGCGGCCCGGCGGGAAGAACGGCAGCTTGAAGGCGAAGCCTTCCGGACGGAAAAGCTCTGGGTGGACATGCCCGGCGAAACGGTGCGGGATGTTTCCTTTTCCGTCAAGCGGGGAGAGATCTTCGGCATTGGCGGACTTGCGGGCCAGGGAAAGCTGGGCATTCCCAACGGAATCATGGGCCTCTTTGCCGCGGGAGGCAAAATCTTCCTTGACGAAAAGGAAATACCCCTGGGGAACCCCAAAACAGTCCTTGACGCGGGGATGGCTTTTGTGTCCGAAGACCGCCGGGGGGTGGGCCTTCTTCTGGACGAAAGCCTGGACTGGAACATTGCCTTCGGGGCCATGCAGACCAAAGGCGCTTACCTGAAACCCTTCTTCGGCGGCATCTTCCGGCTCCGGGACGAAAAGGCCATGACGAAGCTGGCGGAAGGATATATCAAAAGGCTGGAAATAAAATGTACCTCCAGCAAACAGGCGGCCAAAGAGCTTTCCGGCGGAAACCAGCAGAAACTCTGCCTGTCCAAAGCCTTTGCCCTGGAACCGAAACTGCTCTTTGTGTCCGAGCCGACCCGGGGCATCGATGTGGGGGCCAAGAAAATCGTTCTGGATACCCTGCGGTCCTACAACCGGGAACAGGGAACCACTATCGTGATGATTTCCAGCGAGCTGGAAGAACTCCGCTCCATCTGCGACAGAATCGCCGTGGTGTCCGAAGGCCGTATCGCCGGGATCCTGCCCCCCGCCGCTCCGGTAACGGAATTCGGCCTCCTGATGTCCGGGGAGCCGGCGATAAGCGGGGAGCCGGCGGCAGCCGGAACAGGGGGATGAATCTGAGGCCGGAGGCGTCCCGTTCCCGGTCTAAGGAGGTCGCATGAACAGCGAATTGAAGACAAAACTGGCGGGCTTTGTAGCGGACTTTGGGTGGCCCCGGCTTATCATTTTTTTCTTTGTGGTACTCCTCTTTCTGGCGGCCCCTTTTGTAGGAGTCCGGGTAGACAACTCCCTTAAAGACGTGATTGTCCGCTTCGGCCAGAACGGGGTGATGGTCCTGGCGATGGTACCCATGATGCAGGCGGGGGCGGGGCTGAACTTCGGCCTTCCCGTGGGGATTATCGCCGGCCTTCTGGGGTCTACCCTGGCCATGCAGTTCCATCTTGCCGGGGCCGCTGGTTTTGGCGGGGCGATTCTGTTAAGCCTTCCTTTCGCGGTGATCTTCGGCCTTCTGTACGGCATACTCCTCAATAAAGTGAAGGGCGAGGAGATGACCATCGCCATGTACGTGGGATTTTCCATCGTTCCCTTTATGGCAATCATGTGGCTTATCCTGCCCTGTACCAACCCCACCATGGTCTGGGGCTATACCGGCCAGGGACTGCGGACCACCATTACCCTGGACGGGTACTGGTCCCACGTCCTGAACGATTTCCTGGTGATCCGGATCGGACGGAACTTTGAATTTCCCACCGGGGCGATTCTGTTTTTTGTCCTTATGGCTTTTATCATGTGGCTCTTTATGCGGAGCCGTACCGGGACGGCCCTGACGGCGGTGGGTTCCAACCCGGACTTTGCCCGGGCGGGGGGTGTTTCGGCCAACCATATGCGGGTGATAAGCGTGGTGATTTCCACTATCTACGGGGCGGTAGGGATCCTGGTGTATCAGCAGAGCTTCGGCTTTGTACAGCTCTACAACGCCCCCCTCTACATGGCCTTTCCCGCGGTGGCGGCGATCCTTCTGGGGGGCGCTTCGGTCAACAAGGCGGGTATCCTTAATGTGGTGGTGGGCACCTTCCTCTTCCAGAGCATCCTCGCCATGACCCCTTCGGTGATCAACAGCATCCTTAAAACAGACATGTCCGAGGTAATCAGGATACTTATTTCCAACGGGATGATCATCTATGCGCTAACCCGGCGCACCAGGACGGCCAAATGAAAAAACGCTTTAATCCCGGGGCCTTTATGGCGGACAACGTGGTGGTCTTTATTTTTGTGGCGATTACCCTGGCGGCAATTCCCCTGTCGGGACTTTCCGCCGCGTCGATCCTGCAGGACATCCTTACCCGCATCGGACGGAACTGTTTCCTGGTGTTCAGTTTGATCCTTCCCATCATGGCTGGCATGGGAATCAATTTCGGCATGGTCCTGGGGGCCATGGCGGGAGAAATAGGCCTTATTTTTGCGGTGGACTGGAACATCATCGGCGTACCGGGGCTTGTATTTGCCGGCCTTATCGGCGTGCCCATTGCCGCGGGACTGGGGATGCTGGCGGGGCATATTCTCAACAAGGCCCGGGGAAGGGAAATGGTAACGGGTTATATCCTGGGATTTTTTATGGATGGGTTTTACCAGCTGGTGGTGCTCTACTTTATGGGGTTCATTATCCCTGTTCATTCCCTGAACATTACCCTTTCCCGGGGCTATGGAATCCGCAATACCCTAACCCTGGATTCGGTACGCCAGTCTTTGGACAAGCTAATCCCCCTTAACATTGCTCTCCCTTCGGGAAGAGCGGGATACGGAATAACGCTGAACATTCCCCTGGCAAATTACCTGGTTATCGGGGTCCTGTGCCTTTTTATCGTATGGTTCCGGCGGACCAAGCTGGGCCAGGATATGCGGGCGGTGGGCCAGGATCAGCAGGTGGCCCACGCCGCGGGGATCCCCGTGGACCGGACCAGGATCATCGCCATCGTTATTTCCACGATCCTGGCAAGCCTGGGCCAGATTATCTTTCTTCAGAATATGGGGAATGTGGCAACCTACAACGCCCACCGCCAAACGGGGTTCTTTGCCGCCGCGGCAATTCTGGTAGGGGGCGCGTCGGTAAGCAAAGCCACCATACCCAATGTGTTTGTCGGGACCGTACTGCTCCACCTGATGTACATTGTGGTGCCCCGGGCGGGGATCAACCTCTTCGAGAACGCCATGATTGGGGAATATTTCCGGGACGCCTTTAGTTACGCGGTTATCGCCCTGGCCCTGGCCCTCCATGCCTGGCGCAAGCGGGCCAACGCGGAAAAGGCCCGGCAGAGCCTGCGGGGCCTTTCCGGAGATAATTGAGTAAGCCGTAAAACCTGGGGTATAGTTATGGTATACTGCCGGGTTGTACTATAAGGAGTTTAGTGTGATAAAAAAAATAACCGTTCTTTTGCCGGCGCTGATCTGTATCTTTGTGTCCTGTCAGTCCCAGCAGGTACAGCCCGGTGTTCCCGGGGGACTTTCCCCGAAATTACAGAACCTGGTCAAGGACGCGGTCTTTGAGGTGGTGATCAAAAAACCGGAAGAAAAAAACGTCCTCTACGACAAGGAACTGGACTGGTCGGTGATCCCCTACGCCATCCGCAGCGACCGGTATTATTCCATCGGGACGGCCTTTGCCGTTTCCGCCTCCGAGGCGGTAACGGCCTTTCATGTGCTTGACTTAAGCGCCGAAAGCGATGTCTTTAAGGAATACTATATCCGGGATTCCGGAGGTTCCGTCTACGAAGTGGACCGGGTGAACAAAACCTCCAACGAAAAGGATTTTGTGGTCTTTACCGTCAAGGACAAAACCTTTACGTCCTGGTTCGAGCTGAGCCCCTCGTTTGCCGTTAATTCCCAGGTATACAGCATCGGCAACGCCCTGGGAGAAGGCATCGTGGTCCGGAACGGCCTGGTGCTGGGTACCGTGCCCGAAGAAGAAGAGGGCCGGTGGAACCTGCTCAAATCCTCCGCCGACGGCAATCCCGGCAATTCCGGCGGCCCCCTGGTTACCGCCGACGGTAAAGTAGCAGGGGTGGTGATCGCCCTGCGGGACAATATCCTCTATTCGATTCCCGCGGCGGAGCTGCTTTCCGCTTCCTCCGGCAGCACCCACTTCAGGCGCAAGTATACCTACACCCACCTGCTGCTGTCCAACAGGGTTACCCGGGTTTTTGAGCTGGACGTCGGACTCCCCCTATCCTATAAAATCCTGCGGCAGACGCTGTTTGACTCCTACAAAGCCCATTACCCTTCCGCCATGACCGAATTGTTCGGGGAGGCTCCGGAATACCTGGAGGGTCCCAACAACCGCTATATTCTTAATCAGTCGGTGAATACGGATTTTCCCGAATTTACCTTTGTAGACAAAAACGACGATCAGTGGAAAATTTCCGACCTGAAGGTGCAGACCTTTGCCCTTCCCGATGACGGCGCGATCCTCCAGTCCGCGGTTTCGGAGATTATCCTGCTCAAAATCCGCCGTCCCAAATCATCATCCCCGGAGAAGCTTAACACCGATCCAAGAACCGTCATGGACACGATCCTGTCCGGGGCAAACATGGAGCGGACCCTGGGAAACATCGGCAAATACCGGATCCTGTCCTTTGGGGATCCGGCGGAAATTCATACTTACCGGGACAAACAGGGCAGAACCTGGATTAAAACCTGGTGGCTCCTGGATTTTGACGACACGATCATGCTCGCTTATATACTCCCCATGCCCAACGGACCGGTGGTCCTGATGACCCAGCAGTCGTCTTCCAAGCGGCACATCTATGAGTGGGACCTGGAAGCGGCCTGCGGTCTGGTGGCCGCGGCATACCGGGGGGACATGCAGGAATGGGAGGGGTTCCTTTCCATGGAGGATTGGCTGCCCGACTCGCTGGAACAGTTTACCCTTACCTGGGATGAATCGGAAAAAACCATGAGCCTCGCCATGCCCCAGCTGTCCTTTACCGCGGATAATTCCGTTTTTGACTGGACCGGGCAGTCAACCCTTTTTATGGTTCCATCCTATTACCAGAAGGACAACAAAATCGAATACGGTTTCCGTTCGGTGATTGTCCAGCGGGACATAAAGGGCAACGACTACTTTATGATCCACCAGCACATTAAACCCGATGAACGGCTGGGGGTAAAAAACATGGAGTACTGGAATGACGTGGTGGAAGCCAAATATCCCTACGACGGCATAAGCCGCCTTTCCGCCAGGGACAATACCGGCTTTGCCGGAGGCCTTTTAACCCCCGCGGCGGTATCTCCCGACGCCCGGTATTCTCTCTATCTGAACGTGGAAAACCCCGGTACCGAAGAAGCCCTTTCCCGGCGTTTCAAGGCCCTGGAAAAGGTAATTTCCATTATCCAGTGAGGAATGTACCCGTGAAAGAAAAGCTTGTCCGGAAAGCGTATCAATTTACCCGGCGGACCAAATTCCGGATCGGTATCGCGGCGATCTGGATTTTGCTGGGAGCGGCTCTCTTTATGACCAACCGGGGCCACAGCCTGCTGGTGGATAACCGGGACGTGGACCCCCAAATCCGGGCGCCGGACCGGATTTCCGTTTCTCTGGACGGAAAGGAAGGGGTGGTGTTTTTTCGGGGGGACCGGGATCGCTTTACCGTTACCGGCTCGAAACACCGGATCCGGGTTGA
>JAISDG010000160.1 GCA_031265015.1 Spirochaetaceae bacterium
TCTAGCCATACCCTTATCAGTTTTGGTATACTCGGGTGCATGTACGGTTTTGACATTTATTATCTGGTACTGGTGGTGCCTGCCATACTGTTGTCCCTCTGGGCGCAGTTTAAGGTAAAATCCACCTTTTCCAAGTATTCCCGGGTGCAGTGTGGCCGGGGAATTACCGGAGCCCAGGCGGCCAAGCTTTTAATGGACGCCAACAATATTACCGATGTGGCGATTGAACCGGTGGCGGGTTCCCTGACGGACCACTACGATCCGGGCCGCCATGTACTGCGCCTTTCCCAGCCGGTATACGGCGTGGCCTCCATTGCCGCGGTAGGGGTGGCGGCCCATGAAACGGGTCATGCGGTCCAGCATGCCCGGGGGTACGGACCGCTCTGGCTGCGGAGCGCCCTGGTGCCGGTGGCAAATATCGGCAGTTCCATCGGTCCCTGGCTGGCGGTGGCAGGGCTGGCTATGGCGTTCCAGCCCCTTTTGACCATCGGCATTATCCTTTTTGCCGGGGCGGTGGCTTTTTACCTTATTACCCTGCCGGTGGAATTTAACGCCTCCGCCCGGGCGCTGGCGATCCTTAAACAAAATCAGGTATTAAGCGGGGAAGAACTGGCGGGGGTACGGAAGGTGCTTTCCGCCGCGGCCATGACCTATGTGGCCTCTGCCCTGACTGCCCTGATGAATCTGCTCAGGCTGGTGCTCCTTTCCCGAAGGCGGCGTTAGAGAAAAAATTGGTCTGACCGGCCTTGACCTTATTCTGTCATTTTGTTACGTTATGGAAATCCTATGGCTGTAAGTACCTTTAAGCGGGGTCTCAAACTGCCGGCCCGGAAACAGGCGACGGAAGGCAAATCTGTTGAGCTGGTTCCCGTTCTCCCCCAGGTGGTGATCCCCATTAACCAGCATTTTGGCGCGCCCAATGAGCCCCTGGTCAATGTGGGGGATCATGTAACGAGGGGCCAGAAAATTGCCGACGCGGTAACCCCCGGCCCTCTGACGGCGCCGGTTCACGCCTCCGTTTCCGGGACGGTCAAAAAGATCGAACCCCGGCTTCAGCAGAACAATACCGGCGGAATCTGTATCATCATCGAAACGGATCCGGCGGAGGCCGCGGGCCAGGCGTTTATGCCACCCCTGGATCCCTGGACCTGTACCAGGGAAGAAGCGCTGGAGCGGATCCGGGACGCGGGGATTATCGGCATGGGGGGAGCGGGTTTTCCCGTTCATGTTAAATTGAACCCGCCTCCGGGAAAAACCGTCGACCTTATCATTGCCGACGGCGCCGAATGTGAGCCCTACCTGACGACCGATGAAGCGGTGATGACCGAAAAGCCCCATCTCCTGATAACGGGCCTTGCCATTGTGATGAGGATCACCGGCGTCCGGCGGGCAATCATCGGCATGGAAGACAACAAGGCCTCCCTGGCGCCCATGATTGAACGGGAAATCAGGCTGAACGATAGCGGGCTGGATATAAGCATCGGCCTCTGCCGGACCCGCTATCCCCAGGGAGGCGAAAAGATGCTGATCAAGGCTCTGGCGGACCGGGAAGTTCCTTCCGGCGGGCTTCCCATGGACGTCCACTGTATCGTACAGAATGTAGGAACTCTGGTAGCTATTGCCGAAGCCTTTACCCTGGGGAAGCCCCTGATTGACCGGGACCTGACGGTTTCCGGCGGGGCCTGCAAAACCCCCAAAAACATCCGCGCCCCCATCGGCGCCATGATCACCGACTTTCCTCCTGAATTTATGGACATCGATGAGGGGAACCTGAAAAAGATTATTTTTGGCGGACCCATGATGGGAAACGCCGTAGCCTCGGCGGCCATTCCCATTCAAAAAAATACCTCGGGCATTATTCTGATGACTAAGGCGGAAACCCTGGCGGATGCCGAAGGAACCTGCATACGCTGTGGCCGCTGTATCCGCAACTGTTCCTGCCGCCTTTCTCCGGTGAGTATGAACATCGCCCTGGAATCGGGGGATATGGACGAAGCGATCCGGGCGGGGCTGCCGGACTGTATAGAATGCGGCAGCTGTTCCTATGTCTGTCCCGCCCGGATTAAACTGGTTCAGCGTTTCCGGGTGGGTAAGCAGCGGCTCCAGGCCGTGAAGGCCCAGGCGGCCGGGAAGCGGGAAGCCGCTGCTCCGGGGAAGGTGTAATATGCCGGAACTTTATCTGGGATCCAGTCCCCATATCGGAACGTCCGTCCGGACTCAAACGATCATGGCCCATGTACTCATAGCTCTTGCTCCGGTAACGATCTTCGGCGTCGTCCTGTATGGTTTACCGGCATTGGGGGTCATTGCTGTTTCGGTAGCTTCCGCCGCGGCGGGGGAAGCCCTGTTTAGGTATATCCTTCGTCTGCCCAACCGTTCCGCGGACCTTTCCGCGGTGGTGACGGGACTGCTGCTTGCCCTGATACTGCCGCCGTCAACCCCGCTGTGGATGGCCGCCCTGGGGGCGGTGTTTGCCGTAGTGGTAGCGAAGGAATTTTTCGGCGGTCTGGGGGCGAATGTGTTTAACCCCGCCCTTATCGGCCGGGCCTTTCTGCTGATGAGTTTTCCCGTGGCCATTACCCAATGGACCATTCCGGGGCCGGGGATCAGCGAAGCCGCATTGTCCGGGGCGGACGCGGTGTCCGCCGCATCGGGCCTGTCCCTGGATACGATCAGCGGAGCCACTCCCCTGGGGATCGTCAAAATGGGAGGAACGCCCCTTGATGTGGCCCGCCACTTTACCGCCGCAGGGCTCTCAACGGAAGCAACTTTTCCCGAACTGGTCACGACCCTTTTCATGGGAAGCCACGGGGGGTCCATCGGCGAATCTTCCATATTGCTGATACTGGCCGGCTGTCTCTACCTGCTTGCGATGAAAGTACTTGACTGGCGCGCTCCCGCCGCCATGATCCTTTCGGTCTTTGCCTTTTCCTTTATCCTGGGATTGAATCCGGTTTTCGCGGTCCTTGCCGGAGGGCTGGTGTTCGGCGCCGTCTTCATGGCCTCCGACTATACCACCGCCCCCCTCACCGCCGCGGGCAAACTTATCTTTGGCGCGGGGGCGGGGATCATTACCGTACTGATTCGGAAGTGGGGAAATTATCCCGAAGGGGTCACCTTCGGGATCCTGATTATGAATGCCGTTACCCCCTTCCTCAACCGGCTTCTTCAGAAAAAGTACGGGTATGTAAAGAAACCCCGTAAACGCCCGGAGGCCGCATGAAATTATGGAACATCGCCCGGCTGGGCCTGGTACTGATGCTCTACACCGCGGTGGCCTGTGTGGGACTTTCCTTTGTGTATACCGGAACCCTTTCTACCATTGAAGAACGGTCCCGCGCGGACCTGGAAGCATCCCTGAAAGAACTTTTTCCCTCCGCCGATGGTTTTGACGACATTACCGGGGCCATTGTCAGCCCCGATTCGGGGATAAGCTTTGACAGCGCCTTTGCCGCCAGGGAAAGAGGGGAGCTTGCCGGCGTGGTCCTTGAGGCTTCCGGCGGCAGTTACGGCGGGCCCATTACGGTGCTGGTGGGCGCCGGCGCCGGCGGAACTATCAGCCGGATCAAGGTGATGGAGCACTCCGATACGCCGGGGCTGGGAGCCAATGCCGCTTCTCCGTCGTACTATGTGGACAAGGCCGCGGGGATCACCTTTTACGGCCAGTTTTCCGGCCGGGCGGTTACCGATCCCCTGGAGCCGAAAAACGACCTTATCGCCATCACCGCCGCAACCATCACCAGCCGGGCCGTTGCCCGGGTGGTCCGGGTTTCGGGCGCCGCCGCCGCGGAATGGCTTGCGGCTAACGGAGGAAAAACCGATGGATAAAGTGATGAATGTCCTGCGTATTTTTGCCAACGGTATTGTAAAAGAAAATCCCCTTCTGGTATTGATGATAGGCCTCTGTTCGTCGCTGGCGGTTACCACCTCGGTAGCCAACGGGATAGGCATGGGCTTGTCCATGACCTTCGTCCTGCTTATGTCGGAACTGGTGATCAGCATTTTCAGGAAGCTGATCCCCAACTCTATCCGTATACCGGTATTTATCATTGTTATCGCCTCATTTACCACGGTGATTGATTATGTCCTTAAGGCATACTTTCCCGATTTGTCAAAAGCCATGGGGGTGTTTATCCCCCTTATTGTGGTGAACTGCATCATCATGGGGCGGGTGGAATCCTTTGCCTCCAAGCAGCCTCCGGGGTATGTGATCCCCGACGCCCTGGGTATGGGCCTGGGGTATACCTGGGTGCTTACGGGGATTGCGGCCCTGCGGGAACTGCTGGGAAGCGGCGCCCTGCTGGGGCGGCAGATACTGCCGGACAGTTTTCAGCCTATTCTGTTTTTTGTCCTGCCGCCGGGGGGATTCTTTGTGTTTTCCCTCTTTATCGCCATTAATCTGGCCTTTAAATCCTTCAAGCCCGGAGCGGCTTCGCCGGACTGCGCTTCCTGTTCCGCTTCGGGCTGCCGGAGCTGTAGTATCGGTGAACGGAAGGTTCCGGCCGGCCTGGAACAGCCGATCCAGGCTGGAACGCCGGCGGGGCATTCCGCTTCCGGGGGAGGAGAGGCATGACCCTCTTTAAGATTTTTATTTCCGCGTTCCTTATCGACAACGTAGTACTGATGCGCTTTATCGCCCTCTGTCCCTTTATCGGGATGAGTACCGACGAGGACAAATCCATCGGCATGGGGATTGCGGTTACCTTTGTAACGGTGCTGGCCACCGCGGTTACCTGGCCCATTTACCGGTTCATCCTTTCCGAGAAGGGAATTTTCGGCACCTTTGAGCTGCCCGGCGGATCCAAAGGGAGTCTTGAGTTTTTGCAGATCCTGGTGTTCATCCTGGTTATTGCCGCGCTGGTTCAGCTGGTGGAATTCTACCTGAAAAAAATGTCCCCGGGCCTTTACAGCGCCATGGGAATTTACCTGACCCTGATCACCACCAACTGCGCTATCCTGGCGGTAACCTTCGATGTATGGACCAAGGGCTACAATTTCCTTGAAGCTCTGGTCTATGCCGTGGGGGTGGCTCTGGGCTTTCTGCTTTCCCTGCTGCTCCTGGCGGGGATCCGGCGGCGGATTAAGACCAGCCCCGTACCGGCGTTTTTAAAAGGAACGCCGGTACTTTTTGTCACGGCTTCGCTCCTGTCCATGGCCTTTATGGGCTTTGGGGGGCTGGTAAAATGATCATCCTGATTACCGCGGTTTTTGCCGCGATTCTGGCGCTGGTTCTGGGGCTGGCCCTGGGGGTTTTTCAGGAAATTTTTAAGGTTCCCGAGGATCCCCTAACAGGACAGCTCCGCGAAATCCTGCCGGGGGCGAACTGCGGGGGCTGCGGCTTTCCCGGCTGTGACGGGTATGCCGCTGCCGTGGCCGCGGGCGGCGAAGTTAACAAATGTACTGTTGGGGGAAACGCCGTTGCGGAAAAATTGGCGGAAATTATGGGAGTCAGCGCTTCGGCGGTTGTCCCCATGGTACCGGTCTGCTGCTGTCTTGGGGGCGCCGATATTGCCGTAAAGCGGGGCCTCTATACGGGCCTGGAAACCTGCCGGGGCGCCAAGCTTGCGGGCGGGACCAAGCTCTGCGCCTGGGGCTGTACCGGCTTTGGGGACTGCGCCGCCGTCTGCAAATTCGGCGCCCTCTCCATGGGAAAAGACGGCCTGCCCGTGGTCAACTGGAGCAAATGTACGGGCTGTAAGGCCTGCGTTACCGAGTGCCCCCAGGGTATACTGCGGCTTATCCCCAAGGACAGGGAAATCACCCTGGCCCTCTGCTCTAACCGCAATCCCGTCCGGGCGGCGATACGCAAAACCTGCCGGGCAGGCTGTATTAAGTGCGGCATCTGTGTAAAAAACTGTCCGGAGCAGTGTATCGTGATCGACAACGGTATTCCCGTGGTGGATTACGGCAAATGTACCGCCTGCGGAACCTGCGAGCAAAAATGTCCCACCGGGGTCATGCGGGTTTTATAGCTCTCCGGGAGATTTTACCCCCAAAGATTCCGCGCTTTCACCGGCGGGTCTTCTGCATTAGACTTAAATCATGAAACGCCCGATAAACACCGCAAAACCGGTAAACACCGTCAAGCCGGTGAATGCCGTAACGCGTCTTATTCTTATTACCGCGGGTTCGGCGCTGATGGCTCTTAACATTAATACTTTTGTCCATGCCGGAAAGCTCATTCCCGGCGGCTTTACGGGTCTTGCCCTGCTGATTCAGGAATGCGCCCGGCGCTTTGGAGGAATTGCCATTCCCTTGAGCCCCGTCCTGTTTGTGCTGAACGCCGTCCCCGCTTTTATCAGTTTCAGGTACGTCGGCAAGTGGTTCAGCATCTATTCGTGCTTTGCTATTGTGCTTATCGGGCTTCTGTCGGATTTTATGCCGCCCCTGTTTATCCAGGCGCTCCAGGTTCACGATACCCTTTTGTCCGCGGTATTCGGCGGCCTTCTGAACGCTTTATCGGTCAGCCTCTGCCTTCATGCCCAGGCAACGTCGGGGGGAACGGATTTTATCGCCATCTTTATTGCCGAAAAGTACCACCGGGACGCGTGGAATTATATCTTCGCCGGCAACTGCGTGATTCTGGTTCTGGCGGGCTGGCTCTTTGATCTTTCCATAGCCCTTTATTCGATTATCTTTCAGTTTACCGTCATCATGGAACTTAAGATTTTCTACCGGGGCTACCAGCAGATGACCCTGTTCATTATTACCTCCGAACCCGGCAGGGTGTATAAACTGATTAAGGATGAAACCAACCATGCCGCTACTTCCTTTACCGGGAAGGGCCACTATGCAAATTCCGACCGGGTCATGGTCTATTCGGTAGTATCCTCCCCGGAGGTAAACAGCCTGGTCGCGGGGATTAAGCAAATCGATCCCGAAGCCTTTATCAACGTAGTTAAAACGGAACAGCTGGGAGGCCGCTTTTACCGCCCTCCCAGGGATTAACGGACTGCCCCGCAATCGGCCGCTAAGCCGCGGTCAGTCCCTTTGTTCCGGCGGCTGTTTTTTCCCCAATTCATTGATGCGCTGGATCTCGTCCCGAATAGCCGCGGCCTCTTCAAATTCCAGGTTCTTCGCGTGTTCCAGCATTTCGTTTTCCAGGCTTTTGATGAGCTGCCTGCGCTGGGCGGGAATCAGTACATTGTAGGCTTTTTTGAGCACTTCGATGGACACGGCGGCGGCCCCGGCGGACTCTTCCGCATGCCGCTCCAGAATACTGGCCACCGCTTTTTTAACCGTCCTCGGCGTTATTGAATGCTGTTTGTTGTAGGCCGCCTGAATCTCCCTGCGGCGCTTGGTTTCCGCAATTGCCGCTTCCATGGCGTCACTCATCCTATCGGCGTACATGATCACCGTGCCCGCGGCATTTCTGGCCGCCCGGCCGATGATCTGGACCAAACTGGTTAACGAACGTAAAAAGCCGATTTTGTCGGCGTCCAGGATGGCGATAAACGAAACCTCCGGCAGATCGATTCCCTCTCGCAAAAGGTTAATACCCACCAGAACGTCAAAATCACCGGCCCGGAGGGCGGTCAGAATTTCCACCCGCTCAATGGTTTCCACTTCGCTGTGGATATACCGGATCCTCAGGCCCAGGCCGCCCAGGTAATCCGTCAGGTCCTCGGCCATTTTTTTGGTCAGGGTAAGGATCAGGGACCGCTCCCCCGCCTTAATCCGCTTCCGGACTTCGGCGTAAATATCCTCCATCTGGCCTTCGCTGGGCCGCACTTCGATTTCCGGATCCAGGAGCCCCGTGGGCCGGATCATCTGTTCCACCACCCGGACGGATTTGTCCGCTTCCGTTTTACCCGGCGTCGCGGAGACGAACACCACCGCTCCCAGCCGTTTTTCAAATTCGTCGTAACGCAGGGGCCTGTTATCCAGGGCGCAGGGAAGCCGGAAACCGTAATCCACCAGATTCTGCTTCCTGGACCGGTCGCCGGCATACATGGCGCCGATTTGGGATACCGTGACGTGGCTTTCATCGATAAAGGTAAGATGTCCCGGCGATCCTCCGGGGTTTTTGGGAAGGTAGTCGATAAGGGTATCCGGGGGCTGTCCCGGCCTGCGCCCCGCCAGGGGAGCGGAATAGTTTTCTATCCCCGGGCAGTAACCCATTTCGTTGAGCATTTCCAGATCGTACTCCACCCTGGTTTTTAGCCGTTCCGCCTCCAGGTTTTTCCCCGTGTTTTTAAGATATTCGTACCGTTCCTCCAGTTCGTTTTTAATGGAACCCAGGGCGCTGCGGACCATATTTTCGGGTATGACAAACTGCTTGGCGGGATAGATCACCGCCCGGTCCAGTTCTTCCATCACTTTGCCGGATACGGGATCAAAACGGCGGATCCGCTCCACCCTGTCCCAGTCCATATCTACCCGGTAAGCTTCTTCCAGGTACGCGGGGTAAATTTCAATGGTATCCCCCCGGCGGCGGAAACGGCTCCGTTCCAGGACGGCGTCGTTCCGCTCGTACTGGAGCTCCACAAAGCGGCGCATCAGGACGTCCGGGTCCACCGTATCCCCCACGCCGAACTGGGCGGTCATCTTTTTATACACCTCCGGGGTTGCCAGGCCGTATATACAGGAAACGGTGGCGACGATAATTACGTCTTCCCGTTCCATCAGGCTCCTGGTGGCGCTGAGCCTGAGCCGCTCAATCTCTTCATTTATGGAAGCGTCTTTTTCTATGTACAGGTCCCGGCTGGCTACATAGGCTTCCGGCTGGTAATAATCGTAGTAGGAAACAAAGTACTCTACCGCATTGTGGGGGAAAAATTCCTTGAATTCCCGGAAAAGCTGGGCCGCCAGGGTCTTGTTGTGACTGATTACCAGGGCCGGTTTCTGTACGGCCTCGATGATCTTTGCCATGGTAAAGGTTTTTCCCGACCCGGTAACCCCCTTCAGGGTCTGAAACCGGTCTCCGGCCCTGATTCCCGTGGCCAGGGCGCTGATCGCTTCCGCCTGATCCCCCGCGGGACTAAAGGGGGCGGTAACTTCAAAAGGGCGCACAAGAGCCTCCTTACGTACACAGTACAGGTCCTTTTTCAAAATGTCAAATTGACGTTTCCCCTCTTTATGGGTTATAGTTACTTCACTATCGCATATGGAAGATAGAGGAGGAAAATGGTATGAAAAAATGCTTAGTTATACTACTGGCGCTTGCGGCGCTGGCTATGGGATGTAAATCGGCTCCTGAACCGGAGGCAGATCCCCGGTCAAAGATTATCGGGGCCGAAGGAGTTTCCCGGCCGGACTGGATGAACAAGACCCCCAAGTCCGACGATACTTACTATGTGATCGGGGACGGCCGGCCGGGGATGAGTAAAACCGCCCAGCAGGGAACGGCCCGGATCGATGCCCAGGCCAAGGTTGCCCAGTGGAAGGCCGCCGTGGTGGCAGATACCGTTAAAAATTATATGGAAGAAAGCGGCACCCCGGGCAGTACCCAGATTCTGATGAATTTCCAGCAGGCTACCATCACCAGGTCCACCGCGAACGTGGCGGGATTTGACGAAGTTGAACACTGGATAGATCAGGAAGGGGTGTATCACGGGCTCTTTATGTATCCCAAGACGAGTCTGAAAAACGACTTCGAAAACAGTGTTTCCGAATTCCAGCGGAATCAGGCTGCGGCTTTTGCCGAGTTTAAAGCCCAGGAAGCGTATAAATACCTGGAAACCCAGCTGGATACCCACGAATGAACCTCCTCGCCCTGAAGGGCGAGGTATCGTGTAAGCGTTGCATTGTTCACGAGGTTCGTTCTGCAAGGAAATTATTAACTGCGGGGTCTACTACCATTTTGCTGCTGGCGTTACCAATTCTAACCGCCCTAAAGGGCGGGGTATTAGACCCCACTGCGAATAAA
>JAISDG010000162.1 GCA_031265015.1 Spirochaetaceae bacterium
GTCAGGCCCCGGACCCATCCGCTCCTGACCCCCTTTACCGTTGAGGGCCGGCGGGAACCGGTATATGTCTGGACCACCTTCAGCGCGGATCAGGCGGACTACGATTTTTCCAATCCCGAAGTGCTGCTGGAATTTATCAGGATACTCCTGGAATATGCCGGCCGGGGAGCGGGGATCGTGCGGCTTGACGCCGTCGCCTACCTCTGGAAGGAAGACGGAACTTCCTGTCTGCATCATCCAAAAACCCACGGGGTGGTCAAACTGTTCCGCCATATTGCCGCTTATCTGGACCTTCCCCTGCTGATCCTGACCGAGACCAACGTACCCCACGAAGACAACGTTTCCTATTTCGGGAAAGCCGTGGGAGATCCACGGATCGACGCCCTCCCCGAAGCCCACATGGTGTACAACTTTGCCCTGCCGCCCCTGACCCTCCACGCCGCCCTTTCCGGCGATGCCGGTCCTCTGCGCCGCTGGGCCCGGACCCTGCCGGGGCCTGAACGGGGCGAAAAAACCGAAAGCGGCGGCCGGTATTTTTTGAATTTTCTTGCCAGCCACGACGGCGTGGGGCTTACCCCCGCCCGGGGACTGGTGGACGAGGATGCTTTTAACGCCACCATCGAAGAAGCCCGGCGGCGGGGCGCGCTGGTTTCCTATAAATCAAGTCCCGGCGGAGACATCCCCTATGAATTAAACTGTTCCCTGGCATCGGTGGTAGCCCCCGAAACCCTGCCCGGCGGCGGAAGTTTCGGGGATCCGCCCCTGAGGGCCAGGGCTTTCCTCGCGGTCCACGGGGTGTTGTTTTCCCTGCCGGGACTGCCGGCGGTGTATTTTCACAGCTGGATAGGGTCCGAAGCCTGGAAAGAAGGCCCCGCCCTGCTGGGGTATAACCGGGCGATTAACCGGGAAAAACCCGCCCTGGACCGGGTGGAAAAAGAGCTGGACGATCCCCGCGGCTTCCGCTTTTATGTCTACCGGGGGATCGGCGAACTGCTGGCTTTCAGGCAGGAGGAACCGGCCTTTAATCCCGATGTTCCCCAGTATGTTCCGGAAACCGGCGGGGATTCCGAAAACAGGGGGCTGTTTGTTTTGCTCCGGGGGCCTTCGGCGGAAGGAGGCTGGGTTCTGTGCCTGGAAAACCTCCGCGGAGAAAAAGCGGTCTGGAAAAAGCCCGCTTCCGGTCCGGGGTCCGGGCTTCCCCCGGGAGTTTTGTCATCCCTCCGGGAGACAATAGCCCTGGAACCCTGGGAAACCCTCTGGCTTGGGATGGACGCCGGGGGTACGGAGAACAGGCGCCTTTCCACGGCAAAAGGAGGCTTTTTCAAAGCCGCCGGACCTTGAAATTTCCGGGTTTTGAAATTTTGAAACCCGGGATTTTAAAAAAACTGCCGCTGGTTTGAGGCCGCGGCGTACAGGTACACCAGGATGTTATACAGGCCGTGGGATAAAGCTATCCCGTGGAAAGAGGCTGTTTTGATATAAACGAAGGAAAGGAAAGCCCCCGCCAGAAGGGCGTTGGCAAAGCCCCAGGGCCCTTCGTAGGCATGACAAAGGCCGAAGATCACTACGGGAACGGCAAAGGCCGTGACGGTTCCCGCGGAAAGGATGCGGCGGGGAAGGTATACCCGGAAGTAGCTTTCTTCCAGGTACCCCGTGGTAAGGGAACCGCAGACGGCCGCGGCCCAGGAAAGGGGATTATCCGGGGCGGGCACGGGTTTTCCGGGACTTCCCGTAAGGCCGGCGGCCAGGGACACCAGTACGCCGATGGCGCAGAGCCCCGGAAGGCACAGGGCCGTTTCCCGCAGATCCCTTTTCCGGAAACCCAGGGGAAGCGGATCCTGCCGCAGGCGCAACAGGACAAGGAACAGAGCGGGAAGCCTCCAGAACAGGGAATAAGCCAGTTCTTCCGCGGGCTCCAGGGCGCCGCCAAAACGGGGAAAAAAGAGGATGAAAAACAGGATAAGGGCTTCAAAAAGGCCTTTAATAGCCGCTCCTTTTACAGTAGTATATCAAATGTAAGGAATCTTACGTAGTGATTGTTACGATTCTGGTTATTATTATCGCGGTCTCAGGTCTTCTGGTACTGTTTCTTTCCCAGTCCGGTAAAGACAAGCGAAAATCCTGGGTACAGTTTTTTGCCAGGGGTAAGGACGCGGGATTCAGCTTTAAGGAAATAGAACTTCTCCGGCGGCTGGCGGTAAAAAGCGCCCTGGAGGATCCTTCCACCCTTTTCTGGTCCCAAAACCAGCTTGATATGTGCATCAGAAACATGGTCCGCAGCGTCCGGCTGGCCGGGGGGGGCGATCAGGCAACCCAGGATTTTCTTTCCAAGCTCTACGACTACCGCAAAAAGATAGAGATGGAAAAACCCAGAATCAAGAACGGCATTGCCGGTACGCGGCAGGTTGAAGAAGGCCAGTCCCTGCGTATTTTGGTAAGCGGTCAGGGAGTTTTTCAGTCCAGGGTGATAAAAAATACGGGCCAGTACCTGATTGTTGCCCGGCCCAATAATCCCAAACTTCCCACCAGCTTTTCCTGGAACGGACTTGCCCTTTCGGTATATTTCTGGCGGGAAGACGACGCGGGGTATGTGTTCGACACCAGCGTTCAGGACGAAGTTTTTTCCCGGGGGACGGCTTCCCTTAAAGTAAGCCACGGGAACCTTTCCCGAACCCAGAAGCGGCGGTCCATCAGAATCAGAACCCATAAAGTGGCCTTTCTCTATATTCTGGACAGCGACGAGCCTTCGGATGCCATAGAAATGGATCCGGGCCTGAAATGCTTTGTGGAAGACCTTTCCGATTCGGGCTGCGCCGTTCTGATCGGGGGAAAGGCCGCCATCGGCCTCCACATCAAGGTTCAGTTTATCCTGAACAACATGCCCATCTGTATTTCAGGAACAGTTCGGTCCATTGAATACCGGGAAGAGGACGACCGTTCGCTGCTTCATGTCGAATCGGATCCCATGCCCATTGAAACCCGCAACCACATCCTGGGCGAAGTGTTCGGCATGCTGCCCGAAGAGGACGACGAGCTTCCATTCAGAATTTTGGACGAAGAAGCGGAAAATAACGGAACCGGCGCAAGCGCCCTGACGGAGAATGCCATACAGTAGGGAAGGAGGATTTTATGACTTCCAAAGCTTTCGCTCTGATTCTGCTCCTCTCCGCCGGGTCGCTGCTGTCCGCCCAGACTTCGGGGGAACCCATACTCCAGTCCTATGAGCGGCTCTTTATCCGTTCCAGCCTTGCCACCAAGGTGAACGTGCTGCGGGACGCGGCCACCGACGATCAGGCCGCGGAATTTTACGGCCCCCTCTGCGAGCGGGCCCTTCGTTTTGTTATAGACAACGCCGCCCTGTTCCGGGAAGACCCGGACATGATCAACATTACCGTTACCGCCGTCAAAGGGGTGGGGGAGAGCGCCTACAGTCCCGCGGCGGATACCCTGTGGCGGGTATTCCTTCAGTTTTCCGATAATGTTATCCGCTATGAAATACTTAAAACCCTTCTTGATTTGGATAGTCCCGGCCTGGCGGAAAACATAAACCGGTTTTTGGCCGGCCAGAACAGTTTGTACGGTTCGGGGGTCAGTCCCGATCCCCAGATGCTCCGATCCCTTTTTGCCGCCCTGGAAAAACTGGGGAACGATGAAAGTTATCCGGTATTGTTTACTTCATTCCTTATGTATCCGGGGGAGCTGGGGGACGGGGCGGTCAGGGCCCTCTACGGCCTCAACGGCGATTTGTCCGCGTTCCTGTTCCGGGTCATCCTGAACAATCCCCCGGGCGAAAAGCTGGAAGCCCTGCGGCTTGCCCTGGGCCGGGAAAACCTTAGTCCCGGCGAAAAGGGTGAACTAGGCGAAACGGTTATGGAAGCGGGGCTGGCCCTCCAGGGCGGAAGAAGCCAGGCCCGGGAACTCTGCCGGGCGGGGGCCGCCCTGATCCGGGAAACCCGGTGGATCCGGGCCCTTCCCCTGGTGTTAAAATACCACAGCCAGACCCTGGCCGCTTTCAGGGCCGACCCTGAGGCGGCGGAAGATTACCTTGACGCCGTCGGCTGTCTTGCCTCTCTGCGGAGCGCCGAATCGGCCAGGGTTTTAGCCCTGCAGCTGGGTTTGTATAATTCCAAAGCCGGCGCCCTGAATCGGGATGAAGAGACGGTTGTTCTGGCTCTGGTAGGGAGTTTGGGAACCCTGGGTTACAGGGCCTCCTACGATACCCTGGACCATGCCCTCCGCCTTCCCTATCCGGATCAGGTTAAAACCGCCGTCCGGGCCGCTCTTAACAGCCTTGCATGGTAAGCCCCCTTACCGCCGCCGCTCTCTTTGCGGTCCTGGGTTTTTACGGCCGGCCTTTCCTGCCCCGGACGGGTCCGGCGGCCGCGGTGTTGATAATAACGGCGCTGCTGGGAACGGCGCTGGCCGCGGCATTGCCGGCGGTTTTATTCCTGGTCCGCCGCTGTACAAAGTCCGGTCCGGCGGCATCTTCCCGGTACAGCCTTTTCCCGGGCAAACCGGCGGCCCCTTCCCGGTCCGGCCCTTTTCCCGGCATGGCCGCGGTCTCCTGCTTCGGTCTTCTGGCAGGCCTTTGGGCGGGAACGGGCCTCGCGCCCCTGTCGCCGGGGCTGCCGGTGGAAAAAATCCTTTCCCTTTCGGGAACACTTTTGGAGGATCCCCGTTCCTTTCAGGAAGGAACGAAGGATCCCGAAGACCGCCGGGGCATGGCCGTTCTGGAACTGAAAGAAAGCGGGGCGGTCCTTCCGGGAACCGGGACCGTCCGCGCTTCCGCCCGGGGCAGGGTGACGGTATTTTTCCCCGGAGGAACCATGCCCCGGCTCAAGGAATTCGGCAGGGGCGCGGAAATTTTTGTGGAAGGCCGTTTCCTTGATCTGGAGGGGAATGAAGGCCGGAAGGCCGGGCAAAGCGACGGCAAAAATGCCGGCGCTTCCGCCGTTCCCCGTTTCCGGGCGGTTTCGGTCCATGTGGTCCGGGGGGCCCCGGGGCCGGAACGGCTGCGGACAGCGGTCCGGGGTTTTGTTCTCGAACGGCTGGAACGCAAGTCCTGGGGAGGGCTGGCCGCGGCGCTGCTTCTGGGAACCAGGGAAGATCTGGACGGTGATCTGGCCCTGGCTTACCGCGATGCGGGGCTTTCCCATATTCTGGCCCTTTCGGGGATGCACCTGGCTTTTCTGTCGGCGATGCTGGCGGCGCTGTTTAAAAAACCCCTGGGGAAAAAAGGAGCCGCCGCCGCGGGTCTGTGTTTTATAGTCCTTTATGTTTTTCTGGTCGGACCCCAGCCCAGCCTGGTGCGGGCGGCGATTATGTATGTTATGGGAAGCTGTATGGTGCTTGCCGGGAAGTTTCGGCAGCCCATAACCCTGCTGGCCGCGGCTTTCCTTCTCCAGCTCTTGTGGGATCCCGCTTCCGCGGCCACGGTTTCCTTCATCCTCTCCTATCTGGCGCTGGGAGGCATTCTTGTCCTTACCGGAAGCCTGGAAACTATCGTAAAGAAAGAAGTTCCCCCTTCGCTGGCCGGCGGTTTGGCCACTTCCCTGGGGGCGTTTTGCGCAACGGCCCCCGTTGTGGTTTTGTTCTTCGGCATACTCAGGCCCGTGGGCATTGCGGGCGGGTTTCTCGTGGTTCCCCTGACGGGAATCTTTATGGCCCTGGCCCTGGGAGCCCTGGGCTGCGGAAACATTCCCTTCCTGGGAAACTTCTTTGACTATGCGCCGGCTTTTGTCGAATTCCTGTTGGGAAAGGCCGTTGCCTTTTTTGCCCTGGCGCCGGGTCTGCGGATACTGCCCCCCGCGGCCTGTATCGGATTTCCCCTGGCAGGCATCGCGGCTCTGTTCCTTGCGGGACGGACAAAACGGTACAGGAGTTATCTTGCCCCTTTCCCCTGAAAGTTTTCCCCTATTGCCCAACTATAATTCGGGCCCCGCCCTCCGCGCCTTTCTTGAAGGCCGGGGGCTGGGGATCCGGAAACAGTGGGGCCAGAATTTCCTGATCAACCCCCGGGCCCGGAAATTCATCGTTGACGCCCTGGAAGGGGAAACGGGGAGCGGGGTCTGGGAGATCGGAAGCGGGCCGGGCTGTATGACCGCGGAACTGCTGGAACGGGGCTTTAGGGTAACGGCCTTTGAAATCGATCCGGGGTTCTGTTCCCTGCTGGAAGAGTTGTTTATGCCCCTTAACAAAGAGGGGGAGGTCTTTACCCTGATCCGGGGGGACGCGGTAAAAACCTGGGAAACCGTCCCCGCAGGACCCTACCTTTTGGGGAATCTGCCCTATACCGTCGCGGCGGTACTCCTGGGCGGTTTTATTGAAAATGGCTGTTTTTTTAAGCGGATGATCGTGACGGTACAGAAAGAGGTTGCCCTCCGGATGGCCGCCCCGCCGGGTTCAAAAAATTATTCTTCGATTTCGGTACTCTGCTCGTCGGCCTACAGGATAAAGCCCCTGATGAACCTTAAGGGGGCTTCTTTTTATCCGCCCCCCCACGTTGATTCCACGGTTCTCTGCTTTGAGCGAAAAAATGATCCCGCCCAGGTTCCGCTGTTTTATCCTCTGGTCCGCGCCCTTTTTGCCTCCCGCCGCAAGACCGTCGCCAACAACCTGGAGCATTTTTCTGCCCTTTCCGGTACAATGAAAAAAGACATGGCGGCCGCGGCCCTGGAACAAAGCGGCGTTCCGGGGGAAGCCCGGGCGGAAAGGCTTCCCCCGGAAGCCTTTGCGGCCCTGGCCGCGGTCCTGGAAAAGTATCGCGGGGAAAAACGAACATGACCATAGTTGAACGGATAGAAACGATCAGGGAGCGTATCGAAAGGGCCTGTATCCGTTCGGGAAGAAAACCCGAAGAAGTTACGCTTATGGCGGTTTCAAAATTTCACGAAGGGGATGAAATAGAAGAAGCCCTGGCGGGGGGCATAACCCTCTTCGGCGAAAACCGGGTTCAGGAGGCGGTTAGAAAATTCCTTCCCCTGAAGGAAGCCCACCCGGGCATCGAACTGCACCTGATCGGCTCGCTCCAGCGGAATAAGGCAAAAAGCGCCCTGACGGTCTGCGACGCAATCCAGTCCCTGGACAGGGACGGGCTTGCCGCCGCCCTGGGTTCCCTGACCGGTAACCGGGAGCGGCCGCTACCGGTGCTGCTGGAACTGCATACCGGCGAGGAATCAAAATCGGGGTATCCCGATGAGGATTCCCTTTCCGGGGCGGCGGAGCTGGTTCTTTCCCAGGGGGGCCTTAAACTTGCGGGGCTGATGACCATGGCGCCCTATACCGCCGGCGGAGATGCCGTCCGCCGGTCCTTTAGAAAGCTGGTACATGCCGGAGATACGGTGCGGAAACGTTTTCCCGGCCTGGAGCTCTCCTGTCTTTCCATGGGGATGACCGGCGATTTTGAGATCGCCATTGAAGAAGGTTCCACCCTGGTACGGATAGGGACGGCGATCTTCGGGGAACGGCGGCCGTGAGGGGAGCGGGCCTTTTCAGAGGGCGGATTTTTTTCGGACAAATCTGCCGGACGGTTCTGCTGCTGTCTGCCGGAACAGGGCTTTTTGCCCAGAATGCCGGGAGCGGATCCGCCGGTTCCGTGCCGCCGGTTCCCTGGGACTTTTCCCCTTCCTTCAATGTCTTTAAGCCCGTTCCCCTGGCCGGCCCGGAGACGGATCCCGCGGACGAAAGTATCACCGCGGGAAAACCCCAGTGGGTTAAAGACCTGCGGCGGGCGGAGATCATCGCCTTCGGTTCTTTCCCCTTTACGCTCTTTTTTACAAAAACTTTTATCGATCTGTACCGGACCGCGGCCCACGACTGGGACCGGCGTTACGCTCCCTGGCCCTTTAAGGCCGCGGGTGCGGTCGCCATGGAGGGCGATCAAATTAAAATGATGTTTACCATTGCCGTTTCCGCTTCCCTGGCCATAAGCGTTACCGATTACATTATCGTGCGGTACAAGCGATCCAGGGCGGAAGAGTGATGGACAGCTGCCGCTACTCGGGCAGGGCGGAAGGGCTGCCCGGCAAAATAAGGCTGGACCGCTATGCCGCGGAATATCTAAAACTCTTAAGCCGGTCTCAGATAAAAAGCCGGGCCCTGGAAGCAAAGATCAACGGTAAAAAGGTAAAGATTTCCCGTCCGGTTCAAACCGGGGATCTGGTGGAACTTTCCTGGCTTGCCTCCGCTCCCCTCTTTCTGGAACCGGAAGAAATCCCCCTGGACCTTATCTACGAAGACCGGCGGTGCGTTGTGATCAACAAGCCCCAGGGTATGGTGGTACACCCCGGAGCGGGGAACCCTTCCGGCACGCTGGCAAACGCCCTGTTGTGGAGGCGGCTGTACTCATCAGGGGAGCCGGCGGAGGGATCTGCCGGGCCGGAAAATCCCCCTCCGCCGGATCTTTCCCTGCGGACCGGTATCGTGCACCGGCTGGACAAGGACACGTCGGGGGTGATTATCGCCGCTTATGACGACGAGGCCCTGGCCCTGCTCTCCGCCCAGTTCAAGGAGCGGACCGTACAAAAACGTTACCTTGCCCTGGTGCAGGGAACGCCGGAGGAAACCGCGGGCAGCATTCATGCCCGGCTGATACGGGATCCCCGGGACCGTAAGCGGTTTGCCGTTGTTCCGCCGGATCCCCGGCCCGGGCGTTCCCTTCCGCCGGAGCTTCGGGGCCTTCCCGCCGGTAAAGCCGCCCTGACCCGGTACCGGGTGCTTAAATCCTGGAAGGACTATTCTTTCGTGCTGCTCAAACCGAAAACCGGAAGAACCCATCAGCTTCGCCTTCACCTGCAATACCTGGGGCATCCTATCCTGGGGGATCCCCTTTACGGGTCCCGGGATAAAAGATTCCCCGCCGCCGCGATGATGCTGCACGCCTGGACCCTTTCCCTTGTCCTGCCGGGCCAGGAAAGGTCCTCCTCTTTTCGAGCCCCCCTGCCGGAACGCTTTAGCTCTCTTATCGCCGAACTGAACCGGAGGCCGGAGTCTTGATCGGGACGTTCGGATCCCGCCGGGGATAAGCTTGTGGATGATTTCCGGATCGCCCCCGGCGCTGTTCCCGGCATTGTCGCGGAAACTTCCGGGTACCTGGCCGTGTACAAACCCCCGCGGATGCATACCGCCCCCCTCCGCGAGGGGGAGGAGGGAACCCTCCTTGCCTGGACCGCGGGATATTTTCCCGAAGTGTCCGCGGCACAGTGCGGGGGACATAGGCCGGTTGAAGGAGGGCTGCTGCACCGGCTGGACTATGAAACCCACGGTTTGGTCCTTATTGCCCGGACCCGCGAAACATGGGAAAACTTTGCGGCCCAGCAGGAACGGGGGCTCTTTGTCAAGGAATACGAGGCCTATTCCGAAGGACCGGAAATTTTTCCGCCGGGGTTCGGGCCTTTTTCCGGGGAACTTTCTTTCGGCCCCTTCCGTATTGAAAGCCGTTTCCGGCCCTATGGGCCGGGCCGGAAGCAGGTGCGGCCGGAAGCGGCGGGTACAGATAGCGCGGGTACACGCCGCGCCGCCGAATATGTTACCGAAGGAAAAGCGGTTCCCTTTATGGGCGGCCGGTATTTCTTTCTGCGGATAGCCAAAGGCTTCCGCCACCAGATCCGCTGCCACCTGGCCTGGGCCCGCTGGCCCCTGGTTAACGACGGGGTGTACGGCGGCAAAAACTCCGGCGGGCCGGAGGCCTTTTTGGCCCTGCGCGCTTCGGCCCTGGAGTTTACCGATCCCCGGAGCGGTGAACGGAAGCGCATCGTCCTGGGGGCATGAGTATGTTCCGTACTTCCCCGGCAAGATAAAAGGAACCGCAGACCAGCAAAGGAAGCCCCCGTTCTTTCGCGTATCCCGAGGCTTCGGTTAACGCTTCCGCCGTATCGGGAATAAGTAAGATTTCCGGCGGGGTGCTTCCGGTCCGTTTCCCTTCGGCTTCCGCGCTGCGCATAAATGCTTCGTATACCGCCTGAGGTCTGCTGTCCCTGGCCTTTCCCGGAGCGGTGATAATGTGCCGGGAAAAACGGGGAACCAGGATCCCCGCCATGGTTTCCGCGTCCTTGTCGGAGGCGCAGCCGAAAAGCAGAATCCCCTCGCCGTACAGTTCGCTGAACGTAGCGGCGCACTGGGTAACGCTCACCGGCGTATGGGCGCCGTCAAGGATCAGTGGCGGATATTTATCCAGGCGTTCAAAGCGGGCGGGAAGGGAAAGTTCCCCAAGACCGCCGGGACAGTCCGGCAGATTGGGAAAAGCGGTGCGGACCGCCAGTACCGCCAGCGCGGCGTTGCCCACCTGGATTCTGCCGGGAATGGGAACGGTAAGAACCGCCTCCTTAGCGGACGCTTCCCCTGAAAAACCGGGGGAGCCCCCGGCTTCAAGGGGAACGGCTGCCCGGAAAGCGTCCGCCGGAGAATTGGAAAAGCGCAGGGTACAGTCCGTTCCCTCCCGGTGTATCCGTATGTTCCGGATCTCCACATGGTCCGGAAGGTACAAAAGCGGAGCGTTCCGTTCCGCGGCGGTTTTGACAAAAACTTCCCGGACCGTGTCTCCCTGTTCCGCCAGAACCACGGGCCGTCCGGCTTTAATAATCCCCGCCTTTTCCGCGGCAATCGCCTCCAGGGTATTCCCCAAAAATCCGGTATGCTCCTTTTCGATGATCGTAATCACCGAGACAAGGGGATCAACAATATTGGTGGCGTCAAGTCTTCCCCCAAGGCCGGTCTCGACCACCAGTGCCTCGCAGCGGGCGATCCGGGCACAGAGAAAAAAGTACAGGGTGGCCAGTTCAAAAAATGTCGGTTCCCCGCCGGACCGCAGCGAATCTTTGTAATTCCGGTAGACCTGCCGCAGTTCTTTCCCCGCCGCGGCGTATACCGGTTCGGGAAAAAAGCCGCCGCCCAGGCTGATCCGTTCCCGCCAGTTGCTGACATGGGGGGACATGTAACGGGCGGTCTTTTTTCCCGCGGCTTCCAGTATGGATGCGATCATTGCCGTTACCGAACCCTTTCCCTTGGAACCGGCGATGTGCAGTATGGGGGCGGACTTTTCCGGATGATCCGCCATGTCCGCCAGGATCCTTATACGGTCAAGTTTAAAATGTTCTTCCGCCGCAGAAGCGGCCTTTCCTCCAAGCCCCCCTTCCAGGCTGATAAACGAACAGAGCCAGGAATATATTTTTTCACTTTCCGGAGCGTCCATAGTATCCACTCATCCCCAATCCCCTCATTATTGAAAAAAAAAGAAACATGGTCTACCATGAAGCATGGATTTGGGAACGCTCCTTGCCCGGGGCGGAAAGGTGTATTTTATCGGCATCAAGGGAACGGGAATGTGCGCCCTGGCGGAGCTGTTTCACGATTCGGGGCTGGACATTTCCGGTTCCGACCGTTCCGAGGTTTTTTATACCGACGCGATCCTTTCGGAGCTGGGGATCCCGTATTACGAAAATTTTGATTCCGCCCACGTGCCCCGGGACGCCCGGCTGGCGGTTCATTCCGCAGCATACAATGCCGAAACCAATCCGGAAATGGCCGAAGTTCTGCGGCTGGGTATTCCCCTGGTCAAGTATACCGACGCTCTGGGGGCCTATTCCGCCCTCTTTGATTCAACAGGTATCGCGGGGGTCCACGGCAAAACCACCACCACCGCGATGATCGGCGCCCTGTTCCGGGCCGCGGCGCTTCCCGCTAGGGTCCTGGCGGGAAGCGCCGTATCGGCCTTCGGGGGACGATCCACCCTCAGCCTGGGGAACAAATATTTCGCGGCGGAAACCTGTGAATACCGCCGGCATTTTCTGGCCTTCTATCCCCGCAGGATCGTGCTGACCAGCGTGGAAAGCGATCATCAGGATTATTTTCCTGAGTATGAGGATATCAGGGACGCCTTCCTGGAATACGCGGACAGGCTTCCCCCGGGAGGGATCCTCGTCTACTGCGCCGACGACGGGGGGGCGGCCGAAGTGGCGGATACGATCCGCCGGCGGCGGTCCGATCTGGCCTTTCTCCCCTACGGTTTCAGCGCGCCGGGTCCTTTCAGGATAGAGCGTTATGCCGCGGCGGACGAAAGGACCCGTTTTACCCTGGCCGCTTTTCCCGGTACGGAGTTTAAGCTGCGGGTTCCGGGAAAACACTGCGTTACGGACGCCGCCGCCGCCCTGGCTTTAACCGGCATTCTGATTGGGGAAGAACGCCGCGGCGGCCCCCCGGCGGCGGGGACGGATCCGGCGGGAGTAAACAGCTGGACCGCGGAACAGACACGCCTGGCCGCGGAAGCCCTTGAGGCCTTTGCCGGTTCCCGCCGCCGTTCGGAAATTCTTGGGGAGGCGGCGGGTATACTCTTTATGGATGATTACGGCCATCATCCCACCGCGGTAAAAGCCACCCTCCGGGGATTGAAGGAATTTTATCCCCGGCGGCGGCTGGTTGTCAGTTTTATGAGCCATACCTATACCAGAACCGCGGCGCTGCTGGATGATTTTGCCGCGTCCCTTTTGCCCGCGGACAAGGTGTTTCTCCATAAAATCTACGGCTCGGCCCGGGAAGTGTATTCGGGGGGAGTTACCGGCGCGGTTCTTTTTGAAAAAACAAAAGAGCTGTTTGGGAATTCCGGCCGGAAAAATTGCGTGTACTATGTCGAAGAACCGGAAGCTGCCGCCGGGGAACTTAAAGCGCTCCTTAAACCGGGGGATCTCTTTATTACCATGGGAGCGGGGGATAACTGGCGGCTCGGGAAAAACCTTTTTCTTTCGTACCGGGGAAACGCCTTGTGAAAAGCATGACCGGCTACGGCTGGGCGGAACATCAGGACGGCGAATGTTCCCTCTCGGTGGAAATCAAGGGCTGCAACAACCGTTACCTGGACATTGTTATAACCCTTCCTCCCTTTCTTTCGGCCCTGGAAAAACCGGTTAGGGAATACCTGGGTGAGCGCTGCCGCCGGGGCAGGGTTGAAGTGTTCCTGCGTTACCGGGAGACCGGCGCCCCCTTTTCCGTTTCCCTGAACAGGGAAGCGGCCAGGGCGTATTGGGAAGCGGCCGCCGAAGCGGCCCGCTTTTTGGGAACGGAAGAACGGCCCGGACTGGATATGATTCTTGGGATGGAAGGGGTGCTTGAAACGGATCGGAACCGCGATTCCCGGAAAGCCCTGGAGCGAATCGTTCCCCTGCTTGAAAAGGCCGCGGCGGATTTTGAAAACGACCGCTGCCGGGAAGGGGAGCATACCCGGGCGGACATCATGGCCCGTCTTGACATGCTGGAACAATCCCGGAGCAGGGTGGCTTCGCACAGCGGGGATATGGAGGTCCTGTTTAAGGAACAGGTAAAAAGCAGGTTCTTTGAACTTTTGGGTGAAAAAACCGATGAAAACCGGGTCTATGCCGAAACCGCGGCCCTCCTGGTTAAATATACGATTTCCGAAGAGCTGTCCCGCCTTGATTCCCACCTGAAGGAATTCCGGGTGGAGACGGAACGGAACCCCAGTCCCGGAAAAAAGCTTGACTTTCTCTGCCAGGAGATCAACCGGGAAATCAATACCATCGGTTCCAAGGCCGTCATCCTTGACGTCAGCAGGGAAGTGGTGTCCATGAAGGACGCCCTTGAAAGTATCAGGGAACAGCTGCGCAATGTGGAATAGGGGGATGTAGTTGCGGGGTATAAAAATCGCCGTTTCGGGAAAGAGCGGCTGCGGAAACACCACCGTCAGCCGCCTTACCGCGGAAAAGCTGGGATTAACATTTATTAATTTTACCTTTCGCAGCCTGGCCGAAGAAAGAAACATGAGCCTCAGGGGAGTGCTGGAGAAGGCCGCTCTGGACGAGTGGTGGGACAGGGAAGTTGACTCCAGGCAGGTAAAACTTGCCCGGGAGGCCCGGGGCTGCGTGCTGGGTTCCCGGCTTGCCATCTGGATGCTTACCGAAGCGGATCTTAAGGTATACCTTAGGGCGCTGCCCGAAACCAGGGCGGACCGTATTATCCTGCGGGAAGGGGGAAACATGGCGGAGGTAGCCGCCTTTACCGAAGAACGGGACAGGCAGGACCGGGAGCGGTACAAACGGATTTACAATATAGACAACGATGATTATGCTTTTGCGGATCTCATTATTGATACCGACATGATGAACCCCGAAGAAATTACCGATGCGATTATCAAAGCGGCAGAAGAGCGAATTCAGAAAAACCATCCTTGATTATTACGCGGTTTGGGGCCGGTCTTTCCCCTGGCGCCGTAGTTCCGCCCCCGATCCCTGGGGTGTACTGGTGTCGGAATACATGCTCCAGCAGACCCAGACCCGGCGGGTTATTCCATACTGGGAACGGTGGATGCGGCTCTGGCCTGCTCCGCGGGATCTGGCCGGAGCTCCCCTGGAAAGGGTGCTGAAGGAATGGAGCGGTCTGGGGTATAACCGGCGGGCACAAAAACTCCGGGAATGTGCCGGGGCAATTACGGAACGGTACGGCGGCAAGGTGCCCCGAACGCCGGAGGAGCTTATCACCCTGCCCGGCATCGGTCCCTATACATCGGGAGCCGTGGCCTGTTTTGCCTGGAATTATCCGGCGGTTTTTGTCGAAACCAATATCCGGTCGGTGTATATCCATTTTTTCTTTCAGAAGAAAACCGGCGTGGAAGATAAAGAACTTTTTCCCCTGGTACAGGAGACCATAGACCGGTCCAATCCCCGGGTCTGGTACTGGGCCTTAATGGATTACGGCGCAGAACTGAAAAAGCTTACCCCGAACCCTGGCCGAAAAAGCCTCCATTATGCCAGGCAAAGCCCCTTTGAGGGTTCCTTCCGGCAGATCCGCGGCGCGCTTATCCGGGTCCTTTCACGGGAAGGCCCCCGGAATGCCGCGGCCCTCCGGGAAGAAATACAAAAAACCCTCAAGGATGTAGAGGATAGGGATTACGACAGGGCGCTGGAAGTACTGGAAAAGGAAATGATGGTGGCCGAGGAACAGGGCGTATACAGGATAAGAGGTTGACAAATATTGTACATACTGGTATATTCCTGGTACGTGCGGCTGTCGTATAACGGCTATTACCCCAGCCTTCCAAGCTGGAGACGTGGGTTCGACTCCCATCAGCCGCTTTTAAGGTTGTACCAACCTTAAAAAACGTCTGCTTATCGGAAGGCTTAAAAGCCTTCCCGCACGTCAGCCGCTTTAACGTAATTCCTTATAATATAAGGAATTACGTTGCGCGTCATTGTTCTGAAAAGTTAAAAAAACCCGAAACGAAAGGCATCGTGTATTTATCGTGCATTTATTTTCACGAGGAGGCACATGCCATGTCGAAACCCTCACGGGCTTTCAACGTACAACAGCGGAATGATTCCTCTACCTTCATGATTGACGCCGCGCCGGCCGGTACAGATACTCTCATTCAGGGCTGAC
>JAISDG010000205.1 GCA_031265015.1 Spirochaetaceae bacterium
GCAACCCAGCGGGCCTATGGGGAATACAAGCTGTGGGCCTTTACCATCGGCCCCATGGTAGGGATCCGCCTGCCCGGCAGCAGTGTCTCCGGCGCCATTGACGAGATTCAAAATATAGGGGATACCCTGGAAGAAGACGGCGATATTAAGGCGGGGCTTAATATCCAGGGGATCACCGGCCAGTTCGGCCTGAATACTTCCAAATTCCTGCTGGACAATCTCTACCTGGGAATACGGTTCGGGTACTTTAATCTAACGGCTGTGGAAAATCTGGAATTCAAAACCTTCCATATCGGCTTAACGGGGAATTACCAGCTGCTTAAAGGGCCTAATGTGGTATCGGGGCTTTTCCACTGGCGGGGCGTCAATGTGGGGGCGGGGCTTATTTTCCAGAGAACCACCCTGGGCTATACCTATGAACTGGATCCCCAGACAGGTGCAAACGGTGGTGTCACACTCTCTGTCGATCCGGCGGTTAACTTTGACATGAAGATCAATACCTTTATCATTCCCCTGGAGGTAAATACCTCGGTCCAGCTTTTATGGGTCCTTAACCTGAACCTGGGTTTGGGGGTAGACGTGGCCTTCGGTAAAAACACCACTACCTTAAACATGTCCGGCGATATTACCGGCGACCCGGCCTCCGGTATTCATACCCCGGGATACCTGACTGTGGACGGCGGCGGATCCATGGGTCCCACGGTCTTTAACCCCAAGGTTATGGCAAACATCGGCTTTAAATTCGGCCCGGTGATCATCGACGTACCCGTTACCTACTACTTTGTGGGGGGGCCGGGGCTCAGCGCCGGCATCACCCTGGGGGCTGTCTGGTAATGAAGCGGGTTATCCTTCCGGTCCTGCTGCTGGTTCTGGCGGGGCTTGGCTACAGCCAGCCCCGGCTTCTTCCCCAAAACGCCGAAACCGCTCCGGTTTCGGGGGAATCGGTGCTGGTTATCGCCAACAGGCTGCGGGACGACAGCGTCGTTATTGCCGTAGACGGCGTCAGGAAAGCCCATCTTATGAAGGGCGAAACGGCAAGCATCGTTGTTTCCAACGGCAGGCGGGCGGTACAGGTGATCCAGCTCCGCTGGAACAGCGGAAAAAACAGCTGGGAAGAACGGGGCGATGATACCAGGCACATAAACTGCAGGAACCGGACGATCGCCCTGGACGTGGAATCCGGCCCCGATATTACCGTCGGGGGAAAATCCCCGGTCCGTTACGGAACGTCCGGCGCCGCGGAAACGGCGGCCGCGGCCAGGGAAGCCGCCGGCCGGGCGTTCGAGGATTTTGAGGCTCCGGAATAATGAAGCTGGGGCTGTCCAAAAAGTAAGGGCAGTCCTTAATTTTTTTCCTGTCAGCCCCTATGGACCCGCGTGCGAATCAAGGAATGTCATTTGGGCGTTCCATGGCAATGTAGAGTTCCGTCTCTCCCACGGTCAGCCCCAGCCGCTCGGCTATCAGTTCCGCGGAAAAACCGGCGTGGTGCAGTTCGGCTATCCGTTCCTTTAAGGGGGGCGGTTTGGGCGTAAGTTCCCGGGAAACGGTAATTTTGGGCGGCGACTTTTTTTCCGGTTCGGTAATTTCCAGTTTTTCCAGCAGGGAATGTTTCTTTCCCCGGCTGCCCGCGGTATAAGCCGCCGCCGACACTGGAGCGGCGGTCCTGTCCAGGGATACAAAAGCCCGGCTTTCGGTTTTCCGCCGTTCCAGTTCCCTGGTTAAAACGGCAATACGCCGTTCCGCATCGGCACAGGCCCTGTCCGCCCCGGCGCAGGCTTCCCTAAGCTGGCGGATCTTTTCTTCCAGCAGCTGAAGATCCTGTTCGGTTTTTTCGTCAATGTCCGCTTCAAGCTGCCGGACTTCTTCCTGGAGGGTAACCAGGATATGGTCCGGATCGGTCCTGCGCCGGACATAGGATTTAAGGTAGAGGAGGGCAAAAAACCACAGGGCCAGAATCAGGGCAAAGCCGGGAAAAAACCAGTTCATCACAGGTACGATACCCTACAGGGTAACATCGATGTTTCTGCCCAAATCAGGATCGCTGATGACTGTTTTGACTTCGCCCGGCGGCTCTTCCTCCTGGTCTCTGCGGCGGTCTTCCGGCTCCTGCCCTTTTCTGCCGCCGTTTTTGTCCTTTATTTCTTCAGTCCCGTCCCCCATGTCCTGGGCTTCGTTCACCGCCCTAATCCGTTCATCGGTATGCCGCTGTATCTGGGACTGCTGAATGGCCTGCTGGATTGCCGCCCCTTCGCGCTGGGCCGCTTCCTGTTTCCCCACCTTGTCGGCCTGGGTAAACAGCGTTTGAAGGTCAATTGGAGAAATAGCCATCGGGGCCCTTCTTTGATTCTTCATCGGGTTCTTCGTACTTGGTCACCCGCACCAGGCCGTTTTCAAGAATAAAGGTTACCGCCCGGTATTCGTTACGGACATCTTCTTTGGCATCCCGGATCAGGATTTTTACCCCCGGATATACCTTGGAAGAAGCGGAAACCCTTCCCCGGGCTTTAAGGGTGGCAAGGAAGGCCTGGATCTTTTCGGTTTCCTGTTTGTTTTTCCGCAGATCTTCGGTCAGCTCCTGCCGCTTGTCCATCAGTTCGGTAAGGTACGCTTCCTTGTCCTCGGGCAGGCTTTTCCGCTGTTTTTTTATGTTAATCAGGGTCTGGATATTGAGCTGGATTTCTTCCAGCTGCTTTTCGCTTTCCGCTTTTTTTATTTCCAGAATTTCAAGCTGTTCCTTGCTCTTCGGATCAAACCCTACTTCGCAGATCGTTTCGGTTCCGCTGGTAGGGCTTCCGATGCTTTTGGCGTTAATTTCTTCGGTGGCCCGCAGCCGCCCACCGACGATAGAAGCCCGCTTTCCCTTGCAGACAATCCGTTTAAAGGCGTCTACCCGGGAATTGATAATGCCGTCGGAAACGACTACCATATTGCCCGCTTCCACCTGGGCGTTTTCTATAAACCGCGCCCAGATAGAACGTCCCGCGCGGATAATGCCGGTACTCTTCCCCGTAATTCCCTGGTGAACGATAATGTCCCCTTCCGCATCCAGTTCCGCCTTCTCCACGGTACCATCCACTTCGATATTGCCCGCGGCTTTGACCGAATATCCGTCCTCCACGGTGCCGGAGATAACCACGTTCCCCAGGAAAATAATGTTTCCGGTTTTGATATTGACATTCCCCTGGACGGCGTATACGGGCTCCACGTTAATCTTGCCCCCGGAAAGTACCACCTGGCCGTTCATGTCCGCCACAATGGTAACGCCGTCGTCCGCGATATGGACATTCTTGCCCAGCGGCAGGACGATGTCCCTGCCGTTTTTGGCCGGAAGTACCTTGCCCGTTACGGTCCGGCCCACGGTCCCGTCTTCCGCGGGAATTTTAACCGCCAGGGGCTGACCTTCCACCACATTCTGGATAATGTTCAGATCCTTAAAGTCAACCCGGCCGTTGGACCCTTCCCGGAGCCTGACCTTGGACTGATCGGTTTCAAAATTATACTGGATATAGGCGTCTCTGCCGTCCGCGGGCCTGATTCCCGCCGCTACCTGTACCGGCTCCTTATAGGAAGGCTTGTCGGCATATTCGGAGAGCACCTCTTCATCAACCCCAAAGATAACCTTGTTGCTCCGCAGGAATGAAAGCAGGGTTTCCATGGACAGATCACAGCCCCCAAGCCCCGGAGGGGTCATGATGATCGAAACTTTCATTTCGTCGGCGGTAATGTCCACGGAAACCATGGCGTCATTCACGGGCTGCCGCTGGAAGCCGCCTATCCGTTCATAGATTCCCGCTTCCGCCCTGATAATTTCCTGGGCTTTTTCAAGGTCGTAATCCGAAATTCCCCGGGCGGCGATAAGCTGGGTTACCGCCGCGGGATTAACCTTCCTCCCCCGGCCCACGGGGGGCGTCACTTTCAGGAACACACCGTCATAAAGAAGGTGCAGGGCGGCTTCCCCGTCCTTGTTCACGGCCATCCTGGCGGTTTCCGCGGCGGCCTCCGCCGCGGCTTCCTTTTCTTCTTCGATAGTTTCGGCGGTTACCCGTTCATAGGCCCTTATTTTCCAGTTTTTGGCGCCGCTGCCAAGCAGCCCGGAAAACCCCCGGGCCGTCACTTCATACTCAATGCGCCGGACGGGAAGATTGAGCAGCACCGCCGCCTCCGCCGCCGCCTCTTCCAGTGTGGCCCCCTCGGCATCCACGGCATGGATGGACCTGTCCCGCTCCAAACGATCCTTCATTGCATGCTGGAGCTGAACAAAATCAACCATTACGTACCCCTGAATGATGTCCGGCATATACTGCCGGGCATTACAATGCCCCGCATCTATACAATGCCTTTTCGGATATTGGTCAATTTCGACCGCAGATGGAGTATGGCCTTGGTATGAAGCTGGGAAACCCGGGATTCGGTTACCTCCAGCACCCGGCCTATTTCCTTGAGGGTCAGGTCTTCGTAGTAATACAGGACCAGGATCTTTTTTTCCTTTTCGGGAAGATCGTTGATGGCGTTAACAATTACCCGGCGGATTTCTTCTTTTTCCACGATGATGTCTGGATTAAGGCTGGAGGGGGATTCGATGCTGTCGCCGATGGAAACTTTGTCGTTTTCGTCCCCGGAAAACCACACATCACTTAAGGAAAGAACCGACGTACTGGAAATCCGCTGCATGGTTTTAAGGTATTCTTCTTCGTCCATTCCCAGGGATCGGGCAATTTCCCGATCCGTGGCGGTCCGGCCCAGCTGGGCTTCCAGGGAACCGATGGCGTCTTCCACTTCCCGGGTTTTCTGCCGCACCGACCGGGGCACCCAGTCGATCGAACGGAGTTCGTCAAAAATGGCTCCCCGGATCCGGGTAACCGCGTAGGTCTTAAATTTTACGTTTTTTTCGGGGTCGAATTTGTCAATCGCGTCCAAAAGTCCAAAGACCCCGAATCCTACCAGGTCGTCAAATTCCACATTGTGGGGCATGCCCATGGCAACCTTTCCGGCTACGTATTTAACCAGGGGGGCATACTGTTTGATAAAAGTTTCCCGAATTTGGGGATCCCGTTTTTTACGGTACTGAACCCAGAGTTCTTCTTCTGTTTTTTCTTTTTCTTCAAGAGCTTGATGAGGCTTATCGGAACCCCAGAAAGTCTTCCCCATAGGTTATCCTTTTTCGTCCTTTTTTAACACGGTTTGTATTGCCTGGGCCAGCTCTTTAGGATTAAAATCTCCCTTCAGGGTTGTTTTCGAACCCAAAGAGGAATGGGGCCTCCTTGGTTCCGGCGTATCAAAACTAACAGCGCCCGCATCAAATCCCTCCGGCTGGGGGGTAAAGGTTTCCGAAAGGCCGTCCATATCGGGAAAGGCCTCCGGCCCGGATGAAGAACCGGCAAAACCGCCGGATGAAAAGTTCCCCAAGCCGTCCGAAATATCCTGAGTATCAGTATAATCTACCTTTTCTTCCTGGTCCAGTGGTATATTCCCGGGATTTTGCCGGGCCCGGGCGCTGGGCCGGCCCCCAATATCATCCACCACGTCGGAGCTGTCCTGGGGGAAAGCGCCCACAACGGGCCCCTCCCGGATATTGACAATGGAGCCCGGCCCGGACATGCCCGGATCATCCTCTGCCCCGTTTAATAATTCCGGCACATACTGGCCCAAAAGCCAGGAAACCAGGCAGGACAGGCCGAAAAACAGGGCCCCAAAGAACAGGGCCCGCAGCAGGAGAACCAGAAAACCGGTTCCGCTGACAAGGCCGATAAGCAAAGAAAGGACAAAAGCCGCCCCCGCGGCTATACCGCCGGCCTTAAAGTTAAGCACGGCTTATGATTCCCCCCTGAACATCCGTTTTAACATATTGCCGAATCCTCCGTTATCCCGAACCTCGGTTTTCTCCATACGGCCCATAATATGCTGAACGCACTGCGAGGCCTTGCATTTCGGGTCCACCACCATAAAGGGCCGCTGTTTAAGCACCGCCTGGGATACCGCGGAGTCATCATAGATAAAGCCCAGGTATTCCAGTTTAAGGTTTAAAAACTGGCTGGTAATATTGATCATCCGGTCCGCAATTTTGGCGCCCTCCGCGGCATTTTTAACCCGGTTTACCACCAGTTTAAGCCCCATATTAAGGCTGTTAATTTCCGTGGCGATGATCTTGATGATTCCGTAGGCGTCGGTAATCGCCGTGGGTTCCGGGGTGGTGATAATCACCGAGTCATCCGCGGCGGCCACAAAATCCAGCACATTGCTGGAAACTCCCGCGGAGGTATCGATGATAACGATGTCCGCGGAAGAAAGGGTCCCCAGCTCCTCGATAAAGCACTGCCGTTCGTTTTCGTTCAGGTTGGCTATTTTGGAAAACCCCGATGCCCCCGCCACAATGGAAATGCCGTATTCGGTCTCCACCATGATTTCCTTCATGGTCTTCTGTTTGCGGATCACATGGTACAGGTTGAATTTGGGGATCATGTTCAGCATTACGTTCACATTGGCAAGCCCCAAATCGGCGTCCATGACCACCACCTTCCTGCCTGCCCGGGCATAGGCCAGGGCCAGGTTAACCGACACATTGGTCTTTCCCACCCCGCCCTTGACGGAGGTAACGGTGATGATCCGGGCTTTTTTTCCGTCTTTGCCCTTGGAAGGTTTTTCGTAGGAACTGTTTTTTTGCCTCATCATCTCCCGCAGTTTTTCCGCCTGATCTTCCATAGATTACATTCCATCCTTTGAGCTGAAATAGTCCGCCAGGGCGGTCCGGTCCACCGTAAATCCGTCAAGCTTCATCAGCAGACGGACTACCAGGGCCTGTTCTATATCCGAAGGAACGGTCTGGCCGGTGGTAACAAAAGAAATACTTTTCCCTTCCTCCGCCAAAACGCTGATTATATTGCCGATTCTGCCGGTCTGGTCCAGTTTGGTGATGATCACCGCCCTGTATTTAAAGGGTTCGAACTGTTTCAGGGTTTCCCGGACATCGCTGGTCTTGACATCCGCGGAAATACACAGGTGGACCTCCGTCCGGCCGGAGGGACAGGCGTCCAGCACGGCCTTCATCTTTCCCAGCTCTTCCAGGTTCCGGGGGCTCTTGCCGATGGTGTCGATCAGCACAAAGTCCACTCCTTCATGGTAATGGGACAGGGTCTGGCGCAGCATATCGTAGCTGTCCACGGAACTTACGGGGATTTCCATGATTTCCCCGTACTTTTCAATCTGCTGTTTTCCTCCGATGCGGTAACTGTCCAGGGTGATAAACCGCACCTGCTTTTTCCAGATCCCCTCGGTCCTGTCTCCGTAAAATGCCGCAAGCTTAGCGATGGTGGTGGTTTTTCCCGTTCCGGTGGACCCCACCAGAACAATGATCCGGGGCCGCTTTTTTACCGGGCCGCCGGGCCGGGGCCCGCTTTCCCGGTAAATCGAGATCCGCTCCCCGATCCAGGGAACCACCCGTTTCTGTACTTCTTCATAGTTGTCCAGTTCTTCCAGGGGGAATTCCCGCCGGGCCCGGTCCAGGATGGTTTTGATAAAAGCGGGAGAAAAATCGTTCTGGACCAGATCTTCTTCCAGTTTTACCAGGGCGGGGTGTAGGGTTTGTTCGGCGTTCCGGGAAGGAGCTTCGATTTTTGTTTCAATTTTTTCGTTGAGGGTCCGGAGTTCCTTTAAAACCGCCTGCATGGTTGTCTCCGGAACGGTTTTGCCCGCGGCGGCCAGTACCTGCCGTTTGGCGGTTTCCAGATCCGCGGCGGGAGCGGGCGCCGTATACCCGTAGGTACCGGTCATTTCCACTTCTTCATGGCTTCCTATGCCCAAAAAGCCCCCTTTCCGAACGGTTTTTTCAAGCAGGACCTTGACTCCGCTCCCGTACCGGGCCTTAATCTTTTCCATACATTCGGTGTAGGTCCGGGCCTGCTCGGTAAAATACGGCATTGCTTATCTGCTCCTACGCGGCGCTTTCAAGTTTTATTTCGCCCACCGCATTGACGGTGATTTCGTCGGCGATTTCCGGCACCGACAGCGCCACCAGATCGGGCAGTTCCCGGGAAACGGAAAGCTTAACCAGAAAACGGGCGGCTTCGGAACAGAGGATAACCGGTATCCAGCCCTGCTCCCGGACCGCCGAGATTGCCCGGGACAGGGCCTTGATCCACTCCCGCTGTACCGGAGGATCCAGGGCGGAAATAACCCCCGAAGAGGTTTCCACCCTGCTGTCGACAATCTTCTGTTCCAGCCCCGGATCTATGGTAAGGACCCGCAGAATCTTTTCGTCATCCGCGTACTGGAGGCAGAGCTGCCGGGACAGGGCCTGCCGGGCTTTCTCGGTCAGGAACTGAATGTCCCTGGTAGCCGGACCGTAATCCGCCAGGGTTTCCAGAATAGCCGTCATATTCCTGATAGAAACCTGTTCCTTCAGCAGGTTCTGGATTACCTTCTGGATTTCGCCCAGGGACAGGTGCTTCTGGACTTCCTCAACCACCGCCGGATAATTGGCCTTAAGGGCGTCCAGGATCCCCTTGGTTTCCTGGCGGCCCAGAACCTCCGCCGCGTGACGCTTGATGATCTCCGTTAGGTGAGTGGCAATAACCGAAGGAGGATCCACCACCGTATATCCCGCCCTCTCCGCATCGTCCCGTTTATCGGCGCTGATCCAGAGGGCGGGAAGCCCGAAGGCGGGGTCCTGGGTCTTTTCCCCGGAGAGTTCATTCTTTACGTTTCCCGGGTTGATGCAGAGGAAGTACCCCATGCGGATCCTCCCCCGGCCCACATCAACCCCTTTTATCTTAAGGCAGTACTCGCTGGGTTCAAGCCGCATGTTGTCGATGATCCTGATCGGGGGAATCACCAGCCCCAGATCCAGGGCCGATTCCCGGCGGATCCGCTGGACCCGTTCCAGGAGTTCCGCCCCCTTGTCCCGGTCCACCAGGGGGATAAGACCGTACCCCAGCTCCAGGGACAGGGGATCCAGGGGCACCACCGGGGACATTTCCGCCGTCTCTTCCCTGGGCTTGGCCGCCTCCGCGGTTTTGGACATCACGGCCTCAAAGTCCCGCTTTTTCTTCCGGCTTAAGCGAAACGCGAGAAAACCCAGGAGCAGGGCCATGGGGATAAGCACGTACCAGGGGAAACCGGGCAGTATGGAAAAGAGAAACAGCACCCCCGCGCCTATCCAGTAGATCCGGGCGTCCCGGGAAAATTCTTTGGTTACATCCTCGCCGAAGGTCCCCTCCGACGCGGACCGGGTAACAATAATGCCCGTTGCGGTGGAAACCAGCAGCGCGGGAAACTGGGAAAGGAGACCGTCGCCGATGGAAAAGGAAATATAGGTTCCCACCGCGGTGGAAATCGTTTCTCCGTGGAGCACCGTTCCGATGATGATCCCCCCCAGGATGTTTACCGCGGTAATAAGGATCCCCACCTTGACGTTGCCGGAGATAAATTTACTGGAACCGTCCATGGCGCCGTAAAAATCAACCGTCCGCTGGAGGTCGTTCTTCCGGACTATGGATTCTTCCTCGGTAATGGCCCCGGAATTGTACTCCGCCTCTATGGCCATCTGTTTTCCCGGCAGGGCGTCCAGGGTAAACCGGGCGGCCACTTCGGCGATGCGGGTGGCTCCCTTGGTAATAACCACCGCCTGGACGGCGATGATCACGATAAAGATCACAAAGCCCACTACCAGGCCCTCGGTGCCGCCGGAACCTACCACAAAGGAAGAAAAGGCCCGGATCATCTTACCGTTAAAGGCCGCCCCCTGGGTAAGGATAAGCCGGGTGGAGGAAACGTTCAGGGACAGGCCGAAAACGGTGGATACCAGCAGGACCGTGGGAAAGGAAGAAAAATCCGTGGCCTTTTTGGTATAGAGGACGATGAGTAGTATCAACAGGGCCAGCACCAGGTTCATCGCCATCAGGGCGTCCAGCAGGACCGTGGGCATGGGAACTATCAGCATCACCACCACCGCGACCACCGCCACGGCGATGGCAATATCGCTGCGGTTTCCCAAAATACCCCTTGCCGGAACGTTTACCGTTCTTGCGTCAGCCATATTTTTTCATCCCTGCCTTTTTACGCCCTCATGCCCTCGGCCATGCGGCGCTGTTCATCCATCCGCCTGATCCGGCCCAGAATTTCCGCAATGGCCCGGTAATAGGCTTCGGGCACATACTGCCCCACCTCCAGGTCCGCGTAGAGGGCCCGGGCCAGGGGTTTGTTTTCTACCACCGGCACGTCGTTGTCCCGGGCAATGCCCCGGATTTTAAAGGCCATTTCATCCGCCCCTTTGGCGGTCAGGACCGGCGCGGCCATGGCATACTCATCGTACTCCAGGGCTACCGCAAAATGGGTCGGGTTGGTAATGACCACGTCGGCTTTGGCGACGTTCACCGCCATGTTGCGGGACATAAATTCCCTCATCCGCCGCTGGATCCTGGCGCGCACCTGGGGATCCCCTTCGTGCATTTTCCGCTCTTCCTTGACTTCCTGCCTGGTCATCCGCAGGGATTCCCTGAACTGCCAGCGCTGAAAGAGCATATCCGGTATGGAAAGAACAAGCATCAGCAGGGCGGAAATGATCAAAAGCCTGGCCGCCAGGCCCGAAACGGTGGTAAAGCCCAGCCAGATTCCCGCGGCCGGAAGATTCATCAGCTTCTCTTTATTGCTGTAGATAAGCATAAAGGCGGTAATGCCGATAATCGCCATCTTAACAATTGATTTGACAAAGTTAAAAAGCCCCTCCATGGAAAACAGGGTCTTTTGAAAGTAGCGCCCGAACCGGGGCACGATCCGTGAAAAATCCGGGGTTATGGGCTTGGCGGTAAAAAGCAGGCCCACCTGGACCATGTTGGAAAACAGCGCCGCCGCAAAAGCCGCCGCAGCAATGGGCAGGGCAAGTTTCGCAAAGTACCGGAAAAATACCCCCGCGACAATACCGTCATGGGCAGGATCCAGTTCGTTTATCCGCTGGAAGAAAAAGCGGATCATTTCCACGCAGGTCCGGAGAATGTACCGGGCCAGGAAGAGGATCGTCACCGCGGGAAAGAGCAGGCCCAGGGCGGCGATAAGCTCCTGGCTTTTGGCCACCCTGCCATCTTCCCGGGCCTTACGGATCTTGTACTCGGTAGGCTCCTCGGTACGGCCCTCGTCCTCCGCGGCGAACCATTG
>JAISDG010000053.1 GCA_031265015.1 Spirochaetaceae bacterium
CCTTCAGCGTCGCCTTTGCCCACTACGCGCCCATTTCGGGCCGCATTGCCGACGAGGTGATCAAGGCCAGGGAGCATTTCAAGATTACCGAAACCGAGGAATAGTGCCAAGAATCGTGGTAAAGCCCAAGGCGAAACCCTGGGTTTCGCCCGGCTTTACCGCGATTTTTGGGCTTGAAGTTCGCCTGCGGCGGGCTCCACCCGGCCACTGTAGCGGCTTGGCACTGGACACAGCGGCCTGGTACCTTGAGCCATATACCCCGGTGTGATATACTGATCCGCAATTATGGTGGACAGAGTACTTATCGATACATTGAACCTCCAGGCCGGGGATTTTGCCCTGCGCTGGAAAAATCTTATCCGGAAGGCTCCCCAGCTCAAGCACTACAACGAAATGGAAGACCGGGCTCTCATAGACGCGGACACCCCCTTTTATCCGCTGCTGGCCCGGACCCTGGACAGGGGCCTGGACAAGGCGCTGGTGGGCGACTTTTTTGTCAATCTCGGCAAAGACCGCATGCAGGCGGGTTTTCCCGTTTCCGAGGTGATCTATGCGGTAAACCTGGCGGAACAGGTGGTAATAAGCTACCTGATGACCGACTTTGTCCTGGATTCCACGGTCAGGATGTATGAAGCCATGGGGGTGGTGAACCGGGTGGCGGAATTTTTTATTCTGGGCTGTTTCTATATTACCAAAGGGTTCCTCGAGGTAACCTACACTACCATGAAAAAAAAGGACGCCGTTTCGGAAGAATTTCTAAAAAAGTATTTTAAGGATGACTTCTTTTTTAAGCAGTAATATTTTTGAAACAGGAGAAAATTTCTGGAAGCGCTGGAAATCAAAACGGTTTTTACGATAACCCTCTTTGGCTCCGTGATCCCCATAACCGAGACAGTGATCGTTTCCTGGGTGGTCATGGGTATTATTATCGCCGCCGCGTTTTTGGCTACCCGTAATCTGCAAAAGGTTCCCCGGGGCGTCCAAACCCTGGTGGAAACCGCGGTGGAATTCCTCAATAATTTCTGCAAAAACCAGTTCGGCTCCTGGGCAAAATATTTTTCCTCCTACATCGGAACCCTCTTTCTGTTTCTGGTAACGGCGAACATTATCGGCGTCCTTTCCCCGGTGGAAGTAAGCTGTTTCGGTTTTCATTTTGAACCGCCCTTTATCATTAAGCCCCCCACCAGGGACATCAATGTTACCGCAGCCCTGGCCCTGGTTACCATGGGCATGGTGTTCTTCTGCGGCATTGGGAAACGGGGTATCGGCGGCTGGGCAAAACATCTGCTCCATCCCATGCCGGTGATGCTGCCCTTTAACATTATGGATTACGGTACCCGGCTCCTGTCCCTGAGCCTCCGGCTTTTCGGCAATATTCTGGGCGGTTTTGTGCTGATGCGGATGATCGAGTCGATCCTGCCCCTGGCGCTGCCCATGATTTTTTCGCTCTACTTTGATTTTTTCGACGGCCTTGTTCAGGCGTCGATCTTTGTTTTTTTGACCTGCATGTATTTGTCCGAAGCGGTTACCGTGGAGGAACATGAATAGCTGAAGCTTTGCTGAGCGGCTCAGCTCCGCTGAGCAAATCAGCTCCGCTGAGCGGATCAGTTTTTGCTGATCGTATTTTTTGATTTTTGGAGGGCCTCCGGTTCTCCTATTTTTAAAGAGGAGTTTGTATGGATTTTACCATGTTCGCCGCCATCGGAGCGGGTATCGCCGTGATGGCCTGTATCGGAGCGGGAATCGGCATAGGCATCGCAACCTCGGGGCTTGTGCAAAGCATAGCCCGCCAGCCGGAAGCGGCGGGAAAACTTATCCCCTGGTTTTTTGTGGGCGCGGCCCTGGCGGAATCAACCGCCATCTACGGCCTGGTTGTTTCCATCCTGCTGATAACCAGAATCGGATAGGGTATGCTTGATTTTTCCGTCACCTTTGTCATTACCCTTATCAACCTGGTCATTCTGTTTCTGATCCTGCGGAAGCTGCTGTTCAAGCCGGTGACCAAACTGATGGAAGACCGGACCCGGCGGATCAACGACAACATTGTTCAGGCGGAAAAGGACAGGCAGAGCGCCCGGCAGCTTCAGGAACAGTTTGAAAGCCGGCTTGGTACGGCGGAAACCGAGGCGGAGGCGATTATCCGTGCCGCCCGGGAACAGGCCGAGGCGGAGACCGGGCGGATCACCGCCGGGGCAAAGGCCGAAGCGGAACGGATCATCGCCGCGGCCCGGTCCCGGATGGAAACCGAACGGCTTGCGGCCGCCGCGGTTTTCAGGGCCGAAGCCGCGGCCCTGGTGGTGAATGCCGCGGGCCGCCTTTTGAAGCGGGAACTGGCCGGGGCGGAACAGCTGCGGTATGCCGCGGAAGTTCTGGAACAGAGCTGGGCCGCGGCGGAGAGCCATGTTTCGCGCTGAACCCTGGGCGGAAGCGTTTACCGGAACCGCCGCCCTTTCTCCGGAAGACCCGGAGGAAGGGCTTTCCCTGACGGCGGAGGCGCTTGAGTATCTCCGCCTTTTCTGCCGTTTCGCCCTGCTGCTGCCGGGGGATCTTTCCGGCTGCGGGGACGCGGGCAGAATGGACGCGTCGATACAAAGGGCCCTGGAAAAGCAAAGCTGTTCCGGCCCGGCGGCCGATACGGCCCGGCGCTTTATCCTGCTCATGATACGGAGGGGCTGTTTTCATCAGCATAAACGGATCATCCTGGAAATAGAAAAGATCATCTACCGGCGGAAGGGCCTTAAAGAAGTTATTGTAGAAACCGCCGTTGACCCCGGCGAACAACTCTTGTCCGCGGCCCGAAAAAAGGCGGCGCTCCTGACCGGGGCCCGGGAAATAAAAACAACGATCCGGATTATCCCCAGCCTGATTGGGGGGGTGCGGCTCCGGATAGGAAGCGTGCTTTTTGACGGAAGTATCAAGGGGCAGTTAAAAAAAATGGCCGCGGATCTAAGCGCCGCGGATCTGTCCGGCCTGGAGGCATAAATGGCTCAATTTGACGATCTTTCCAAAGTCCTCAAGGAAGAGATACAGCGCTGGGACGGTAAAGCCGCTTCCGATTCGGTGGGTTTTGTTACCCAGGTAGGGGATTCGGTGGCTACCATCTACGGACTGGACGGGGCGATCTACGGCGAACTGGTAGAATTTTCTTCCGGCGCGGAGGGAATCGTTCTTAACCTGGAAGAAAACGGGGTGGGGTGCGTGCTCTTTTCCGGGGAAAACCTGGTCAGGGACGGCGAAGAGGTCCGGGGGACGGGAAAGGTTGTTTCGGTGCCCTCCGGTCCCGGACTCCTGGGCCGGGTAGTGAACCCCCTGGGCGAGGCCATCGACGGGAAGGGACCTCTGGAGGCCGCCGAATACCTCCCCGTGGAATCGCCGGCTCCGCCGGTAATTGAACGGGGGGCGGTGGATACGCCCCTTCAAACGGGGACCCTGTCGGTGGACGCGATGATCCCCATAGGCAGAGGCCAGCGGGAACTTATTATCGGCGACCGCCAGACCGGCAAAACCGCCCTGGCGGTGGACGCGATCATCAACCAAAAGGGAAAAGGGGTATACTGCGTATACTGCGGCATCGGCCAGAAGTCGTCATCGGTGGCGGCGATTATCCGGAACATGGAAAAGTACGGCGCCATGGAGTATACCTTTGTGGTCCTGGCCTCCGCCTCCGATTCCGCCGCGCTCCAGTATTTGGCGCCCTATTCGGCCTGCGCCATGGCGGAGCATTTTATGCGCGCCGGCCGGGATGTGCTGGTTGTCTACGACGATCTTTCCAAACACGCCGTCGCCTACAGGACCATCAGCCTTTTGCTGCGCAGGCCTCCGGGACGGGAAGCGTTCCCCGGTGACGTGTTCTACCTCCACTCGAGGCTTCTGGAACGGGCGGCCAGGCTTTCTTCCGAAGGCTCCATTACCGCCATACCGATCGTGGAAACCCAGGGAGGGGATATTTCGTCCTATATTCCCACCAACGTGATCTCGATCACCGACGGCCAGATTTTTCTTGATTCGGAACTCTTTAATTCCGGTTTTCGTCCCGCGGTGGATGTGGGTCTTTCCGTCAGCCGGGTGGGAGGCACGGCCCAATCCAGGGCGATTCGTAAAGTATCGGGCCGGCTCCGGCTGGATTTGGCCCAGTACCGGGAAATGGCGGCCTTTGCCCAGTTTGGCAGCGACCTGGACAAGGCTACCCAGGACAAGCTGGCCCAGGGGGAACGGCTTATGGAGGTCCTCAAACAAAGCCAGTTTTCTCCCCTGTCCATGGAAGAGGAAACGGCGGCCCTCTTTACCGCCGTGTCGGGCTGCCTTATCGACGTGCCGGTACCCCAGGTCCGTTCCTTTATCCGGGGACTTTTGGAGTACCTGAAGATGAAGTACGCCGGGATTCTCGCCGCCATCGCCGAAACCGGGATCATCACGGCGGAACTGGAACAGGGGCTGACCGAAGCTATCGAAGCCTATAAACAGGTAAAACGGTAGAATTATGGCGAATCTGCGGGACGTACGGCTCAGGATGAAGGCCATAGGCCAGACCCTCCAGGTGACCAAGGCCATGAATCTGATCTCAACCTCCAAGCTCCGGAAGGGACGGCGTGTGCGGGAAGACACGGAGCCTTTTTTTACCCGGATACAGAAAACCATGTGCGATATCCTGGCGGGAGCGGACGGAGTGGAAAGCCGTTTTTTCGGAACCGGCCTTCCTTCCCCCGGCTCTGCGGGCGCGCAGAGCCGGGAATCCGCGCCGGGAAAGCGAAGCGCGATCCTCGCGGTTACCAGCGACAAGGGCCTGGCCGGGGGCTACAACGCCAATGTTTTCCGGGAGGTAAACCGGCTCTGCGGGGAACTTCCCAATCCGGTACTGATCCTGATCGGCGCCATTGGGTACCGGTATTTTATCCATTCGCCCCATCTGATTCTGGAAAATTTTTCCTTCCGGTCCGCCCTTCCCACCACGGAAGACGCCAAGGAGATCTCCGACTTTATCATCTCCCAGTACCTTTGGGGGATGTTTGACGAAGTTTACATGGTATATACCCATATGTACAGCGCGGTCAAGCTTCTCCCCGAAGTCCGCCACGTCCTTCCCTTAAGCGCGGCAGGGCTCCAGGAAGAAATCGCCAAATACGGCTGGGAAAAACGGGTAGAACTGCGCTTCGAATACTTCCCTTCGGAAGAGGAGGTATTCGACGCCCTGGTGCCCCTGTATATCAAGGGGATCATCTATGGCTGTCTGATAGAAAGCTATGCCAGCGAACAGAGCGCCCGGATGTCCGCCATGGACGAGGCCAGCAAAAGCGCGGAAGAAATGCTTGGTTCCCTGCGCTTAAGCTACAACCGGGCCCGGCAGGCGGGGATAACCCAGGAAATGACCGAGATTGTCGGCGGCAGCGCCGCGTTGAGTGAATAGGCGGTAAATGAGTGAATGGGGAGAAGGGTGAACAGGAGGCGGCAATGGCCAATGAAGGGATAATAACCCAGATTGTAGGACCGGTGGTGGATGTCCGTTTTGAAGAAGGCAGGGTACCGGCGATTTTAACGGCCCTGGAGGTGGGTGTTCCCGCGCTTACAGCCGCCGCCGTGTCCAAAGGCCAGGTGATCCTGGAAGTGCTCCAGCATATCGGGGACAACCGGGTCCGCTGCGTCGCCATGGAAGCTACCGAGGGCCTTGCCCGGGGGCTTACGGCGAGGGATACGGGTAAACCCATCAGCGTCCCCGTGGGGGAGCCGGTACTGGGCCGGATGTTCTCCGTGACCGGCAGGATCATCGACGACAAGGGGGCCTTTACCCCCGGCGAATATGCCTCTATCCACCGGCCCGCGCCGGGCTTTGCCGAACAGCGGCCCGCCACGGAGGTGTTTGAAACGGGAATCAAGGTGATCGACCTGATCGCCCCCTACGCCAAGGGTGGGAAAATCGGCCTCTTCGGCGGCGCCGGGGTGGGAAAGACCGTTATCATCATGGAACTAATCCGGAATATCGCCACCGAACATTCGGGGTATTCGGTGTTTGCCGGTGTCGGGGAGCGGAGCCGGGAAGGCGCCGATCTCTGGCGCGAAATGAACGAAAGCGGGGTTATCGGCAAGACGGCCCTGGTCTTCGGCCAGATGAACGAGCCCCCCGGCGCCCGGATGCGGGTAGCTTTGGCGGGCCTTACCATGGCGGAACATTTCCGGGACAAGGGGGGACAGGACGTCCTGCTCTTTATCGACAATATTTTCCGGTTTATCCAGGCGGGGGCCGAGGTTTCCGCCCTCCTGGGCAGGATACCCAGCGCGGTGGGTTACCAGCCCACCCTGGCCAACGAAATGGGCGCCCTCCAGGAACGGATCGCCAGTACTTCCAAGGGTTCCATTACCAGTATCCAGGCGGTGTATGTTCCCGCCGACGACTTAACCGATCCGGCCCCGGCCACCACCTTTGCCCACCTGGACGCCACCACCACCCTGTCCAGAAAAATCGTGGAACTGGGGATTTATCCCGCCGTGGATCCGCTGGCTTCCAGCTCCCGGATTCTCGATCCCGCGGTGATAGGGGACGATCATTACAACACCGCCCGCCGGACCCAGCAGATCCTCCAGCGGTACAAGGAACTCCAGGACATCATCGCAATCCTCGGTATGGACGAACTTTCCGCCGAGGACAAACTCCTGGTGGCCCGGGCCCGCAAGGTTCAGCGTTTCTTTTCCCAGCCTTTCTTTGTGGCGGAAAAGTTTTCCGGCATCGACGGCCGGTATGTGCCGGTAAAGGAAACAATCCGGGGCTTTAAGATGATCCTGGACGGCGAATGTGATTCGGTTTCCGAACAGGCGTTTTTTATGGCCGGCGGCATCGACGACGTCCTGGCCAAGGCAAAGTAGGGGCGGATGGTTCTTTTTAAGTTTGAGGTACATACCCCCTACCGCCGGTTTTTTTCGGACGAGGCGGAGGCGATAACCCTTACCCTGCCGGACGGAGAAATAACCGTCTACGCCAACCATTCGTTTTTTACCGCGCCGGTCATGGCGGGGATCCTTAAAATCAAGGACAAAACCGGGGTATGGAAAAGCGCCTTTATCTCGGAGGGTCTTTTGGAAGTCAAAAACCACAATACCATCCTTATGGCCGACGCCGCCGAATGGCCTTCGGAAATAGACCGGGAACGGGCCCTGGAGGCAAAGCAAAAAGCGGAAGAAACCATCAGTCTGGGTATGTTCAAGTTTGAAACCGCCGCCGCCGAAGCGGCCCTGAGGAGGGCCCGGTTCCGGCTTAAGGCCGCGGACGTGAATAATTGACCAAATCCCCGTGAATTTTGTATGCTGGGCCGCATGAGCGAAACAAAAAACACCCCGGCGGAGCTCACCCTTCTGGGAGATGAGGCGGCGGCCCTGGGAGCGATTCACGCGGGACTTTCCGCCGCCTACGGCTATCCCGGCACCCCCTCCACGGAAATTATGGAATACCTGCAGGAGGAAGCCGAAAAACGGAACGGGAACTCCGGTTCTTTTACCGCCCGCTGGTGCGCCAACGAAAAGACCGCCATGGAAGCGGCCCTGGGAACTTCCTTTGCGGGCCGGAGGGCCATCGTCACCATGAAACATGTGGGCCTTAACGTCGCCGCGGACCCCTTCATGAACGGGGCGCTGCTGGGTATCAAGGGGGGGCTGGTGGTGGCCGTCGCGGACGATCCGGGGATGCACAGTTCCCAGGGGGAACAGGATTCCCGGTACTACGCGTTTTTTGCCCTGGTCCCCTGTCTGGAACCCCGGAATCAGCAGGAAGCCTATGACATGACCAGGGAAGCCTTTGATATTTCCGAGCGTTTCCAGGTACCGGTGATGCTGCGGCTGGTGACCCGCCTTTCCCACGCCCGGTCCGCGGTTACCTGCGCCGAAAGCCGTCCGCAGAATCCCCGGGTAAAAACGGAAGACAAAACCCGGTGGATGCTCCTTCCCGCCTATGCCCGCCGGAACTACGCGGCTCTGGTCGAAAAACAACAAACCCTGGAAGCCTGGTCGGAAGAACACGCGGAAAAGAACCTGGAACTTTCCGGCGGAACGGCCCCTTTCGCGGTGATCACCGCGGGTCTGGGAGGAAACTACTACGAAGAAAACCTCCCCGATCTCCGGGCCCTCTGCGGCTGTACCCCGCCCCGCCTTCACATAGAAGCCTATCCCCTGCCCCGGGCGTCAATCCGGCGGCTCTGCGAATCCTTTCCCGGCGGCCGGTCCGGGGGAAAAATCCTGGTTATCGAAGAGGGCCAGCCCCTGATCGAAGAAAAGCTCCGGGGGATCCTGCCCCACCATGTACGGATCCTGGGCAGGCTGGAACCGGCATATTCCGCCGGGGAAACGCCGGCTGATAGGGCCGGGCCGTCCGCCGTTCCCCCGGACGGTACTCCGCCGCTCCCCCGGACCGGGGAACTGGACCCGGACAATGTCAGGGCGGCCCTGGGGCTTTCCCCCCGAAAAACAGCGCTGGACGCCAGGTCCGGCGGGGCGGAAAGCGGAGCGGCCCCCGGCGGGATCGTCCCGGCGGCGGGCAAAACACAGGGCCCGGATTTGCTGTCACGATTACCGGGCAGGCCGCCCCAGCTCTGTACGGGCTGTCCCCACGCGGACAGCTATGAAACAATCAACAGGGTTACCGCCGCCCTGGACGGCGCGCCGGGCCGCCCGGACGTGTCGGTTACTTCCGACATCGGCTGCTATTCCCTGGGAGCTTCCCCGCCCTACTCTGCCATCGAAAGCATCGTCTGTATGGGGGCCAGCGTGGGCATGGCCCGGGGCGCCGCGGACGCGGGCATCCCCTACGCCTTCGCCGTCATCGGGGATTCCACATTTATCCATTCCGGCCTGCCGGGTCTTATCGACGCGGTGGAAGCAAATACCCCCATGACGCTCATCATCCTGGATAATTCCATCGTCGCCATGACCGGCTGCCAGAAGACGGCTTTCCCCTCCTCAAAACTCAAGTCCCTTATCCTGGGTACGGGCCTGGATCCTTCCCACTATCTTGAGCTGGAAGCAAAAAAACAGCTTATCGAAGAAAACGCCGCAAAACTAAAAAAGGAAGCGGAATACCGGGGCCTTTCGGTGGCGGTCTTTAAGCGGGAATGTCTTGAAGCGGCCCGGAAACGGCTTAAGGCGGCAAAATCCTAAAGGCTCTTTACCTGGGCGGCCGCGCCGGCGGGTATCCTCTGCGCCGCCATCGCGGAGCGATTCCGGCATTGTCGCGTGGAAACGTCAAGGAACATTCATGGGATGGTTACGCTCACTTCACTTGAGTCGGCGCCGGTTTCAACGGCCCCTTTGGCCCGGACTTTAAAATAATAGGTCCCGGAGGAAGAAAAGAACGGAGCCCGTGGTATAATAAGCCGGTCCTGGCTAAGCGTAACGAGAGGCGAAAGGATGGTTGCCGGTGACGGAGAAGTACCGTGTACAACTTCAAACCTGGTTCCGGCGGGATAATAGCTCTGGGGGTCATAATGCAGATATATGCTGGCGGCATCGTATGTGGGAGGACGCAATTCGGCCCGCAGTCCCTCGGGCGTTCCGGGCGCGTAATCGGGGGCGTTGTCACAGCCGGAAAACACCAGAACCAAAAAAACAGCGTATCCTGCCATCATTTTTTTCATATCCACACCCCGCCTTTATATCCGCCCATCGTAACAAATGTTACCCAAGTAATACCGTATATATCACATACTATCATCGGTTTGCCGGATTGTCTAGTTGAACACAAAATACAGGGGTATGGATGAAAAAGATGTGCGAACCCTGCTCAGTTCCAATGTCAGGCGGCTGCGCCGGTTTCGGGAATGGTCCCAGGCCAAGCTGGCGGAAAAAATCGATGTTTCGGTCAACTTCCTTGCGGATATTGAAACCGGTAAAAGCTGGGTTTCATCGCTGACCCTGGCAAAACTGGCAAACGCTTTTGAAATCGCTGTATATGAACTGTTTAGGGAGCCCGCAAAGGACGAAACCAGGGACCTCCTGGTCCGTCTGGTAAGCGATATTTCGTCAACCCTGAACCAGTCTCTGGAAAAAATATCCCGGCGGTATCTGCCATAGGGACCGGGAACATAACTTGCCGAAGGGCTGAAAAAAGTGTACTGTCCCTTACTATGAAGTGTGATGTGATTCTGGCCGGCGTAGGGGGGCAGGGAGTACTTTCCATCGCCGCCATCATAGCCCGGGCGGCGGCAGGGGCGGGTTTCCGGGTACGGCAAAGCGAAGTCCACGGTATGGCCCAGCGGGGCGGCGCCGTCCTGGCCCACCTGCGGCTTGCCGAAGGCGCCATCGCCGGCGACCTGGTTCCCCGGGGCGGCGCGGACGCTATTATCTCCATGGAACCCCTGGAAAGCCTCCGCTACCTTTCCTGGCTTGCCCCCTCCGGAGCGGTGGTAACCGCGATGGAACCCTTTATCAATATTCCCAACTATCCGGAGATTGCCGAAATAAGGGGAGTTATCCAGAGCCTTCCCAGGACGGCGCCGATAGAAGCCGCCGCCCTGGCAAAAGAAGCGGGCCTTGCCCGGGCGGTCAACATGGTCATGGTAGGGGCGGCCAGCCCGTATCTGCCGGTATCGACGGACGCGCTGGAAAATACCATCGAGGAAATGTTCGCCGCCAAAGATCCGAAGCTTGCGGAGGCAAACAAAAAAGCCTTCAACCTGGGAAGGACCGCGGGTAATATCAGGCCGGCATAAGCTGCCCGGGTCGCATTGATCGCCCGCCGCCTTCCGGTTATAGTAAGGATATGGCAAACGGAGCGTTGCCGCTGGAAACGGCGGGAAAAAAACATTTTACCTACGCGGAGTATAAAAACTGGAACCCGGATGAAACCGGCCGTTACGAGCTGATTTACGGTACAGCCTATGCCATGTCCGTCCCGACTTTACAGCACCAGGAACTGCTTACACAACTGCTGGTGGAAATCGGAACTTTCCTGCGCGGAAACCCCTGCCGGGTATATGCCGCTCCCGTCGATGTCAGGCTCTTTTACGGGGAAGACGAAAACGACGACACGGTGGTTCAGCCGGATCTTATCGTGATCTGCGACGAAAAAAAACGGGGATCCGAAGCCTGCCGGGGCGCGCCGGAATTTGTCGTGGAAATTTTGTCGCCGTCAAATACGGCCAGCGAAATGGAGCGGAAGTTTGAACTGTACCGGCAGGCGGGGGTTGGGGAATACTGGGTTATCGATCCCCAGAATAAGATACTTCACGCCCGTCACTTTCATGACGGCCAAATTCTTACCCGCTTTTTCGGCAAAAACGATACGGCCCCGGTAGAAACCCTGAAGGGCCTCGAAATCGCTCTGGCGCCGGTATTTGCCTGACAACGGCCTTTGTGGTAACCTTTTCCCATGACCTATCAATACTGGAACGAACACGTTGAAAAAATGCCCCGGAAAGAGCTTGAAGCCTGGCAGCTTGAGCGCCTAAAGGAAACCGTGGCCTGCAGCCTGCGTACTCCGTTTTACCAAAGACGGCTTTCCGAAGCGGGAATAACAAGCCCGGAAGACATCAAAACCCTGGCGGACCTGCGGCGTATCCCCTTTACCGCCAAAGGCGAACTGCGGGACGGCTTCCCCTACGGCTTCCTTGCCGTTCCCCGGGAAGAGGTGATCCGCCTCCACGCGTCCAGCGGCACCACCGGCGCCCCGACAACCATATACTTTAACCGGGACGACATCAGCCGCTGGACAGGTTTTGTGGCCCGCTGTATTTACGGCACGGGCTGTACGAAAGCCGACGTATTCCAGAACATGATCACCTACGGCCTTTTTACCGGCGGCCTTGGGTTCCACGCCGGCGGGGAAGAAGTGGGGATGCTCGTGATCCCTTCGGGGCC
>JAISDG010000084.1 GCA_031265015.1 Spirochaetaceae bacterium
CCAGATGGCGGTTTTGGCTTCGGCATCGGGTTTCTCGAATTCGATTTTGTATAAAAAACGGCGCTCAAAGGCTTTGTCCAGATTGATGGTCATGTTGGTGGTGGCAATAAGTATGCCGCCGTCAAGGTTTTCCATTTCCTGCAAGATGATGTTCTGTATGGCGTTTTCGGTTTGGGCGGGGCCCCGGCGCTGGTCGCCCAATTCCTGGCGTTTGCCCAATATGGCGTCGGCCTCGTTGAATAACAGGATGGGCGCGGGGCTGATGCTTTTTATCAGGCTGTGGTAGCGGTCGAATACGGCTTTTATGCGTTTTTCATTTTCGCCAAACCACATAGATTTTGTTTCGGCGATATCCACCAGGAAGATGTCCCGGTCTGTTTCGCGGGCGATCTGATACGCGGTTTCGGTTTTGCCGGTTCCGGGGGGGCCTGAAAAAAGGCAGGCAAAACCGTTGCGCATTTTTTGGCCGGCAAGGCGTTTTTTAATGGGGCCAAAATTTTTCTCGTGTAACAGCGCGGAAAGTTCGGCTATGCGGCGTTGGGTTTTTTCAGGATAAAAGAGTTCGCGCTTTGTGATGGCATCGGCTTTGATGAGGCTTTTACCGGCAAGTTTGCCGAGATGTTTGGGGTCAACATCGGCAAGAAAGGTCTCTTTCGCTTTTTCGGTAAGGCGGTAGTATTCGGTATCTGCTATGCCGTGGTCGTGGTCATGTTCCAGTATGCCGTCCTTGATGAGTTTGTGATTGCCGATCTGAATTTCATTTTGCAGACGCCGGGCAAAGGAGCCGCCTGTGAACACGGAAATTGTTTTCAGGGGGATGCTTTCCCGCCCGTCACGGAGCAGGGCGCAGGAAAAAACCAGGAGTACGATCGCGCTTGTACCGCCGTAGGAGTGGGCTTTGAGTTCCCGGGTAAAGGCGAGTTCGCGGTTCGCCATGATAAGGTTTTTAACTTCCATGTCCAGCCGCCGGCGGTCAATATCCCTGCTGGTAAAGGCGTCAAGGAGGTTATCGGCGGTCTCGAAAAAATCATCCGGGGTCAGGTTGTTGTAGGCCGTGTAACGGTACGCTGTTCCGGCGCGGATCGCCTTTATCACATCCAGAGGGACGGTGTAGACGCGGCTGCCGGAGTTGTCGCGTTGCCTCGTGAAACTTAACAGGTCCGACAGGTCCCGGTTCGTTCCGGCTATAAGGTAGCGCCGTTCCAGGGCTTCAAGGTCGTCGAGGTATTTCATGGCCTGTATTTTGCCGCAATGGACGGCCTGGGCAATTCCCTCAAGGCTGGCGGCATCGCTGCCGGAACGTTCAAGGAGCAGGGCCAGAAGGGCGGCCTGTACGGGGCTTATCTTCATGGCTTCCGACACGGCCTTGAGGGAAGGGGCGGCGGCGGCGGTAAATGCGTCGTCCAAGCCGTGTTCTTCGGCCTTCCGGTTAATGAGGGCGAAGTCGTCTAAAAGGCTGTCCGCGCAGGCCTTGGGTTCTTTTCCGGTTTCTTTGTTCATGGGTATTATATAAGCGAATTTTCGATCTTGTTCAAAAATAATTCCGCGCAGCAAAACTACGCCCTGCAAAAAGCCCCGCCGAACAACGGCGAAACTAACGATGCCCCCTCACAGGCTATGCCGATACGCTCTGCTCCGTAGGTCTCATTCCCCCTTCCATTGGGCACGGACAGTTTCACTTATCCATTTATCCATTCAAGTTATCCATTCAAGGGATTCGGGGTTAATTTTAAGGGCTTCACGGCAAAAGGATTCGTTGTTCCAAAAATCTTTGTTGATGTAACGGTAAGCCAGTTCCAGCGCCCGGTCGGATCCTTTTGCCGTGGCGCGGGAAAGTTCCATGAGGCAGAGGGCGGGGCAATGCCGCATGGCGGCGCGTTTTTCCCAGACCCGCCGCAGTTCGTCCCGGATAAGCCGGGCGCTTTCCCGCTGCGCGGGGCTACGGGTTTCATCGGCGATCTGACTGTCCAGCTTGTCGAACATTCGTTCCCGGAAGGGTTTTTGCCACATATGGTCCCCGTTATAAAATTCCGCGGTGCGGTGTGGCCGCGGTCCACCTTACGCGGGGGTTGCCGTGGGCCGTCCCGGCTGGTCCCGGAGCCCCGGTTCCCCCCCGCTCTATATTTGGGGTCATCCGTCTTTCTTCCCGCCTTCCGGCATATCCGGTAATTTGACTATGCCGTAGTCTTTTTTAAACCGTTTGATCTGACTGTCCGTGCGATGCCTGTCAAAATCTTTGCCGTATATGCTATCGCGGCCTTGATACTCTTTTACTTCTTCACGAAGGGTGTACACAATCCGCTGTGCTTTATACAGCCGTTTGGCGTTCTCCACCGTGGGGTTTGCAAGCAGTTCACGGGTAAACTGGTCAACCGGGATAAGGTGTTCCATGTAGTGCGGACCGTTCCGGTGACTGTTGATTTTTTTGATTTTTTTGTACGTCTTAAGGGCAGCCGCTGAAACCATATAGCCATTCAGCTCACCGCAAAAATCGGTTGAATAGCGGATGAACTTTCCCAGGCCAATGGTAAAGGCAAGGTGTACGGTCTTGTCGTTCAGATCCCGCCCGTTAAATTCCTTTGCGTGGGAAGCGGCGATTTCATAGAACGTATTCCAGTCATAGTTTTTGTACCTCCTTTCAAAAAATCTGCGGGAATCGCCCTTGGGGTACTTGCCGCCTGTTTTTTCCTTTGCCATGTTCGTTTCTCCTTGCGTGCTTCCCCGCGGGGGTGGTTTTATTCGAGAGTCTGGTTTCATTACCTTGGCATGGGCGGAAGCCATGTTAGTTCCGCCGTTTTGCCGTCGTAGGTGATAGTGGTGGCGTTCAGACAGACGGGGCAGGTTACTTTGACGGTTCCCGCCTCCCGCAGCAGGTTGAACGAGATTTTTTGGGTTACTCTGCCGCAGCCGGGACACCAGACCGAACAGAGGCGGCCTGTATGTTTAGCGGTTTTTGCTTTGATCATTGCGCTTGCCCCCCTAACATCATTGTCTAAAAAGGCCGCAAATTCTGTTTTGTGTGGCTAACGGAGGTTAAGACCGCCGGTTGTTTTTGCGTGAACAATTTGTGCGTAACCGCCGGAAGGCTTTGTCCTCCGGCGGTATCCGTTTTTATTACTTCACGCGCCAGTTGTCGTTGACATAGCCAGCGTACTTAACTACATTACTATCGTCAACGAGTACATAAGTCCCGGCTTTTTTACCGTTGGACTCATAAACCCCCTTAAGATTGGTGCTTATAGAACTAATATCCCATTGTACATTTCCCGGTATGGTAACACTGGCAAGCGCGTTGCCAAATGCGTTATCACCAATGAACTTAACACTGTCCGGTATGACAATACTGGTAAGCCGGTTTTGGGAAAAAGCCGCGTCACCAATGGCAATAACGCTGTTCGGTATGGTAACACTGGTAAGCTGGTTTTGGGCAAATGCCATGCTGCCAATAGAAGTAACGCCGTTTCCTATGGTAAGCTTGGTAACCTGACTTCGGAAAAATGCCCCATCGCCAATGGAAATAACGCTGTTTGGTATGACAACACTGTTGAGCTTGTTGCCGCAGAATGCTTCACTGCCAATGGCAATAACGCTGTCCGGTATGACAATACTGGTAAGCGGATTAGTGTAAAATGCCTGACTGCCAATTAAGATAACGCTGTCAGGTATAACAACGCTATTGAGCGGGTTGCCGTAAAATGCCCTCCCGCCAATGGAAGTAACCGGCCACCGGCTTATTTTTGATGGGATAACAAGGTCTCTGTTGTGATCTGTATAACCGACAATGTTTATACCGCCAAGCATCCAGCCAACTTCAAAAGGAGGAGGATTCAGCGCGGTAAAATCCTCGGCGGAAATGCTCATATAGCCCCGCTCTCCGGCGGTTTTGGCGTCCATACCGTTTATGCTGACAATGGACACAGTCAGCCTGTCCGTTATTTTATCAACATCTACGCCGGAAAAGCGCAGCGTAAGATCGTCATGACTGGAATTAGCTCTCAATCTCCCCGTTGTTTGTCCAATCGTTTCTCCGCCCTCGTTGATCAGCGCCGCGTTGATTTCATACTGGTCCGGTATTGCACGGTAGATTGAATCCACGCCGATTCCCCAATCCCTGCTTCTACCGGTTCTGCCCAATCCTTGATTAAGGTCATAGATGACCCTAAAACCGGTGGTCCCGATTAGTTTTGCCTCAAAAGATATTTCAGCGGTTTCCCCGGCGTAGGTGATCCTGCCGGCAGTCAACGCGGGATCGTAGATAAACTCATAGGGTGGATGGTCTTTGAAAAACACAGAAGCTTCCTCAAGCACCTTAACCCAAGCCGCCCGCCGCTGGATGTCGTTTCGTATGTCCTGTCCGATGTTGCCGCCCTGTATGTCCACCGAAAGTACCGAACTCCGGCTGGCCGCCTCCGCAAGGCTGGGGTCAAACTTTGCCGCCTCGTAGTAGTAGGACAGGGCTTCTATCACCGTGCCGCCCCGCTGGGCGGTAATGCCCCTGGCCAGCGCGGTTTCCGCCTGTACCGCAGAAGAACTGGCCGCCCCCAAAAGGATCGCCTTTCCCTCATCGGTAAGGCTTACCCCAAGCTGGGCCAGCAGTTCCGCCGAGGCTTTTTTGACGCCGCTCAGGTCCTCCAGTTCCGTAGCCGGAACATTGCCGGTATAGGCGGCCCGGGACTCCCCGGAGACCGCATCGGTTACCTTGAGCTGGAGGGAGAAGCCCGAACCGGTCTTCTGTAACGCGCCGTTCAGGATGTACCGCACGTTGGCCACATTGCCCAACTGGACAAAGTTGGTTTCATCGGCATAGTAGCCGCTTTCCCCCTCGGCGATTACCTTTTCCAGGTTCTGGCGGTCCAGGACCTTCATGGCGGAAAACTTGGTAAAGTCCCCTACCAGGACCCCCTGGACCATGGTGGGGAAGTAAGCCTCGTTGTCAGCCAGTCCCTGGCTCTCGGGAACCAATACGGCAAGGCTTATATCCGTGGCGCCGTTTCCGGTCCAATAGATTCGTGCCGGAACCGGCGCTGCAGCTGCGGTGGTACGCGCCGCCCCAGCGGCTGTTGTGGTATCTGCCGGGGTCCCGGCACAGGCCACTAGGACAAGGGCCGCCAAAAACAGGACGGGTAACAAAGTGTGTAGTTTCATAAACTTCTCCTTATTAAAAAACTTAAAGAATGACGTCGGCAACGGTACTCAGCGCGGAGATCCAGTCAAAATCCGCCGCGGTGGTGCTTGCTACCGCCGCGTCTGCCGGGGTACCGTACTTATACGCCGCGTACCGGGCGTCCGATTCGGACTGTACCTGGGTCTGCGCTACCTGCGCCATGGCCTGGTTTTGCGCGGTCTGCTGGTTTATCCGCGCCATTTCCCGGGCCTGGGCATCCTTGGCGGCCTGTTCCTGCAGACGTAACTGCTGCCGGAACTCGGCGTCG
>JAISDG010000139.1 GCA_031265015.1 Spirochaetaceae bacterium
CTCCTTTACGGTCTCGTAGACCACTAAGCATGACGAACCATAGCCTTCCCCTGTCGATACTCTCTTCAGGTTATACATCATTTACCGACGATGGTTTACTTTTTATCATTCCTCCTTTACTGTTTCGTATTCCGGGGCCAAAAAATACCCCCGGCCTTGACCGGGGGCATGTAAAGCGGGCAAAACCGGAAACCGGATTTTACCGCGGCGCTGTCACATCATCCCTCCGGCGAATCAGAACGGATCTTGACTCCCAAGGTTATGAGTCAACGATAGCGGGGAAAAAGAAAAAAAGCAAGGCCGCAATGCCTCGCCTGTTGTACAGCGCCCCTAGCCATTTTTTTTGTCCTGGAGTATGATTACCGTATGTGGCTGTCCAGAAAATTCCCCGCCCTTTTCGCGGTGTCCCTGCTTTTCCTTGTTTCCTGTTCAAACAGAAATATAGGCTGGGGCGTCCTGTTATGGTATACCGATGAACCTCCCATCCCTTCGGGTACGGTTCTTCCCATACAGGTCCGTTCAAATATCGAACAGGCCTGGATAGCCGGCGTACCCGGGGAACTGCAGACTCCGGAACATCAAATGGTGGAAGTTTCCCTGCCCCATCTGGAATTCTTTAGAACCCGGGGGGGGGCGGAAAAATACGCCGCGGCTTTTTCCGATCTGGCCCAAAGCTACGCGGAAACCATGCAGGACGGTCTTCCCATCCGGGATAAACCGGAAAATAACGCCCGCCGTACCTACCGCCTGAAAGAGGGGGAAATCGTCAAGCTTCTGGAAAAGGCCGAGGGGGTGTCGGCGATTAGTTCTACCGGCGCTCCCCTGGAAGGGGACTGGTACAAGGTTCTGACCAAAAGCGGTAGTACCGGATATTGCTTTTCCTTCCGGCTGCGGATATTTCAGCATACGACCGGTCCTTTGGGCGACGAGGAAGTGGTTGCGGATACGGTCAACGACAAGGATATGGAACGGATGTTAAGCAGGATATGGTATCCCGAATCCTATGCGGCGATGATCAATTCCGGCCGTATCGATATGGACGCCCTGGCCCGGAGCTATTCCTTTCGGTCGGGAATCGCAAACGGCAAGGCGCGGATCCACCTGGAAAACACCGACATTACCTTTCCCTACCGGAAAATTGTTAAGACCGGAGACAAGAGCTGGAATTTTGACGGTACCCCTCTGCATGTAACCCTTCAGTCCGAAACGGTTTTGGAGGTCCAGTGGGAGGACGAGGAGGGGGCAAAGCAAAATGCCGTGTTTGTTATCCTTCCCGTGCCGATTGAAACCGTAATTAACCAGGAAAGGGGACGGCGGGAAAACAAATATCAGACCCTGTACGTCCGGGGCCCGGTTTTTCAAAGTTCCAATTATGGAACGCTGATATTGAATTCTTCCGGGGGCTTTACCTGGGACGAAGTCAATTCCCTTCCCGAAGGGATGATTTCCGGTTCCGTTCTGGGCAGCGGTTCCCTGGACATGGATTATTACCTTTCCGGCGAAATGGCGGAACGCTATACCGGCGCTCTGGCGTTACGGCTCAATGCCGTCAGCGGCGGCCGGCGGACATTGGTTTTTGCCTATACCCTGGATAACCAGGGGCTCCGCATGGAATACATCCCCGGGGATTACGTTAACGGCCGTACCGTCGGCCGCCGCGCTCCTTCTCCTTTTGTGATTTATTTTAGTACCGAAGGCTAAAGGCCGGGCAAAAAGCCGATGCGACTTCAGTGCAGCAGGGTCTCGGCCGCTTTCGGCGGCAGGGATGTCCTTAAAAATGTCAGCCTGCTGCTTTCGACAAGCCCCGTCCCTTCAAAAGCCGCCCTGGCGGGAATTAACGGTTCGGGAAAATCAACCCTTTTACAAATTGCCGCCGGCATCAAAAAGCCTGATTCGGGGGAACGGTTCGCCGAAAAAGGCTGCCGGGTTTCTTACCTGCCCCAAAGCGGCCTGGTATTTGCCGGCCATACTTTGCGGGAAGAGGCGGAAACAGCCTATCACAGCGTTGTTACCCTGCTTGACGCCATGGAAGATACGGGGAAACGGCTGGAACAATCTACCAGGGATGATAAAGTTACCGCCGCCCTGTTGGAAGAATACCACCGGCTTCAGCAGATCGTGGAAGATTCAGGCTATTACCGGCGGGAAGAGGCGATAGAGCAGGTCCTGGAAGGGCTGGGATTTTCCAGAACCAGCATGGACAGGGAATGCGGCGCTTTTTCCGGAGGCTGGCAGATGCGTATAGCCCTGGCCAAGGTCCTGCTGGAAAACCCCGATATTATGCTTTTGGACGAGCCCACCAATTATCTTGATATTGAAGCCAGAACCTGGCTTGAAGCCCGGCTTAAGCGCTTTACCGGCGGCTATCTTCTGGTTTCCCATGACCGGTATTTCCTGGATGTGACAGTTAATGAAGTATATGAAATTAACCGGGGCGTCCTGAAGCGCTATGCCGGTAATTACAGCGCCTATGAAAAAACTTTAACCGCGGAACGGGAAAGTCTTTTAAAACGCTACGAGGAACAGCAGGAAGAAATTGCCAAAACGGAAGCCCTGATTCAGCGTTTCCGCTACAAGGCCACAAAGGCCGCCATGGTCCAGGAACGGATAAGAAAACTGGAAAAGATGGAGCGGATTGAAATCCCCGAAGCCCTTAAAAAAATTTCCATCGCCTTTCCCCCGGCTCCCCGTTCGGGCCGGGTTGCCTTCTTCCTGGAAAAAGCCGGCAAGCGTTATGGCAATACCCCGGTCTTTTCCGGCCTGGATCTGGCTCTGGATGCCGGGGAAAAGCTGGTGGTGGCCGGAAAAAACGGCGCGGGTAAAACAACCCTGTTACGGAT
>JAISDG010000026.1 GCA_031265015.1 Spirochaetaceae bacterium
CTCCGCATGGACGGAAGGCCGGAAACCAGCGTGTTAAAGCGGTCCGCGATAACGTTCATTTCCAGCATCACCCGTTCCCTGGCATCCAGCACCGCCCGGAAAAGCATGCTCAGTTCCTCGATACGGGCCCGCTTTTCCCGGTCCGCCATGGCGGCCTTTCCGGCCACAAAACGGGTGGAGGATTCCAGAATGGTGTCGATGATTTTTAGGCCGTTGTCCCGCAGGGTTTGGCCGGAGGCGGTATTGTCGATGATCATGTCCGCGTCATCCGGGGGGAAAACCTCGGTGGCCCCATAGGTCCGGAGGATCTTGTAGTGGTAGCCGTTGGCCAAAAGCCAGGCTTCCGCCAGGTTCACATACTCCGTGGCAACGACAATTTTTTTTGTCTTTAGTTCCGCCTCGCTCTTGTCCGCGGGGACCGCCGCCACAATGCGGACCCGGTCCAGACCCAGGTCCATGATTTCCTCCACCTGGGCGCCGCTTTCCTTGATCCAGTCGATCCCCGTAAAGCCCGCGTCGTGGCTCCCCAGCTCCAGCAGTTCCCCCACGTTCTGGGGCTTCATGATCTTGGCGTCCAGCCAGGAAGCGCCGATCACCGGCCGGTAGGTCCGGTCCGCCAGGTTAATGGGGAACCCCGCTTCCTCAAAGAGCCGGGCCACATTGTCAAAGGTCCGCCCCTTGGGTATTAGAATCCGTAATTTTTCCATACGCCGCTCCAAAAAAAAACCGCGGCCCCCAGGGTCCACGGTAAAATTCCGCTATGCGCCGCCAGGCGCGGACCCCGCCAGTTTAGAGAAGATGGTGGTGTAGGGCCGCTTTCATATGAACCATCATAGGGCCCCTGCCGGAGACGAGTCAAGGGCCGGAACACGCGGGCAGGGCAGATATTCCGGCCCCTTAAACGGGCTATTTTTTACCAAGCCTGACGCAGTTCCATGAAAGACGCTTCGCGGCGGCGTACACATGGCCGTTTTCCATTTTCGTAGCGGCGTTTGCAAGGGGTTTAAGCGCGCCGGGGTTTTCATAACTGTTCGCCGCGTTAAGATCTTCGGCGCTCATTTCCAGATGTTCAATGAGCTGATAGCCCTCAAAGCCCCTTAGATCAAGATCAACGGAAATAGCGTCTTTAAGATCTCTGTTGACAAAAAATACGGTAACTTCTTCCTTTTCCTCGTTTAACGCCGAACAGCCTTCGATTACCTGTACCGAATCAAAGGCGGGATTGGTGTTGTAGCTGTTTACCATTACCTGATCGATGTTCTGTACCGGACCGTCAATAAGGGTGTGGAGAGAAACGCCCCTGCCAAACTGGTTAAGGTGCTTATAGGGGTAGTACGCGGCGTTTTTCCACGCCCGCCGGCCGCTTATGCCGATAGCGCCGTGCAGGAATCCTGTCATGCAGGCGATTTTAACCCTGTCGGCGTGGCGTAAAAAGGTCATCGCGATTACCGCAAGCCCCAGGGCGCTGTAAATCTGACCGTACCTGTCACGACCGGACGCGCCCCGGCGTCCCTTGTCAAAATCATCCGGGTCGTTAAAGACAAAGGGCTGTTCCACCGTTTCCCTGCGGAACTCATGCTGGGATTCCCGTTTCAGGTCCCACCAGTAAACGGGCTTTTCCTGGGGAGCAAAATGAGCGCCGTACTCATCAAAGGAGATCATCAGTTTGCGGGGACTTCTTTTTTTTGCTTTTATATAATCGCAGACGGAAACAACCGTCGTTATAAAATCTTCGATAGGGCCCGAACCGTTAAGGAAGGCTTCAAAGGCGTTGTCGGGAACGGTATGGTAATGATGGAGCGATACATAATCCACCGATTCGTAGCAGGTATCCAGGACCTTCGCGTCCCAGGCCGGATAATTTCTGCTGTGCGGGGAAGAAGATCCGCAGATGACGGTTTCCGCGCCGGGGCAAAGCCATTTGATTATTTTTGATATTTCATGGGCCTTGACGGCGTAACCCCTGGGATCCTTTTCCCAGGCCGCAATCTGCCAGCTTCCGTCTACCTCGTTGCCCAAATACCAGGTTTTAATGTTGTAGGGCTCCTCGTGCCCGTTTTTCCTGCGCAGATCCGACCAATAGCTTCCGCCCGGGTGGTTACAGTATTCGACCAGGTGGAACGCATCATTTATACTGGCGGAATTAAGATTCAGCGTATACAGGGGGGTTGTTTTTGCCCGTTTTACCCATTCCATATATTCGTCCTGTCCTACGGTGTTCGGCTCGTACTGACGCCAGGCATAGTCAAGCTGGCATTTTCTCTGTTCAACCGGGCCAATCGAATTCTTCCAGTCCCAGCCGGAAACCCAGTTGCCTCCGGGGAAGCGCAGGGCGGGGAGTTCAAATTCGCGCACCAGTTCAAGGACATCCTGCCTAAAACCCATGTCATCGGCGGTCTCGTGGCTGGGATTCCAAATGCCCCCGTAAACCCAGTTTCTGATAGGTTCAAGGAAAGCGCCGTAGAGCCTGGGATCAATCGTCCCGATACGAAAACCGGGATGTACGGTTATCTTCGCCTTCTTTTCCATGACGGGTATCTCCTTGTTCGATAGGGTCTTTGTCCGCAGGGCTTGCCGCTTTACGGACAGATTCCAGTATGGTATATCGCATTGTGAACCATTGCGGAAGGGCCCCGAATCAGCCAGCAGGGTTCCTACATTTACTTTCACTGAGAGAACATAAGCCGTCCGGAGGATGAAACCCTCTTGGGCGCACGGGATAGGAGGGGCGCGTGTCCCCCGCAGGTGGACACGCGTTCCCGAAGCGCGGCAGCCGGAGGCTGCCTTAGCGGAGGGAATGGAGCGAAGCGGAACCCCGGATAGCCCGGTTTTTTGCGGCAAAGAAGCGCCGCTTTACGGCGCAATTGAAAAGCAAAAAATGCGCAAAAATGATTTAAGAAAAGTAAATGTATTCGCCCTGAATCAACCGGGCCCAAGCGTAATCGCATAACAGCGCAATCGTTGACAAAGGCCGCAAATAGATGTACAAGATACGGGAACCGCATCTTACATTATTTTTCTTAGATTGTTTTATGGAGGTATTCTGTATGAACAAGGGCAAAAAGATGGCGTTTTTACTGCTTTTTGTTGCGGCCTTTCCCTGGCTTGTCCGCTCCGATCCGGCGGGTGATATTGCCAGGGCGGGCGATACGGCATGGGATAATCTTGTCGCCCAATATAAAAGGGAATCCCTCTGGGCCGATCCGGTTTCGGCCAATGTGGTTGTAAATAACTTTGGCCGCTATGAAAAAAAAGTTATGCTGTTTCCCGCCATTGATTTTGGCGATTTTATCACGGACGGGGACGGAAATAGATATTACTGGTACGGCGAAAAGAACAGTAATAACATCTTCATCATAAAATACAACGATGGTATTCAGGATTTATTATACAAACTAAATAACGGATTGGGAAACATGAGCGGCCGTTATGAGGTGCTTGGAACGATTGTGGATGCATACGAATGGTGGGGTAACGTAGTGCTTATGGACGTTACCGCCATGCGGGTTCAAAACAGGGCCTGCGTTATACTGCAAAACAACATACCGGTATTGGCGGGGCAGGATATTTTTGACCAGTATCTGGCAACTCAGGCGGCGAATTGGACGGCCGGCATCCCGCAAAACGCGGTAACGGTTCCGCAGGATCTGGAGCCCGAAGCGGTTGCCAAGTGGTTCCTTTTTTACGGTTCCGTTAAAAAAGATTCTGCCCTTTGGAATCAACTTTGCTCGGTTCAGGAAAACGCGATTTCCGGCTCAGGCGCGCTGCAGGCGAAGGGCCAGTCGTGGTGGCGTATGATTTCCATGGCAAACCGCGAATATTACTTTGTCCGCTCCGACCCAAGCCGGGACACGCCTTCCTCACGAATATTCATGTACCAAATTCGGCAGGACGGGCAGGATGTGGGCGTTGCGAGACCCATGACGGTGATAAAAGAAAGCGGCGGCCAGTGGAAGGTATCATCGTTTTAGTTTCCCTGGACTAAAGTTCTGTAAAACACGTTTTTTTAAGCGGGGGGCCTTCTAAAAACCTCAGTTTTTTAAGGCCCTTTAAGGTATTCCCGCAGGGCCGCAGGGAACTGTTCCGCGATTTTTCGCTGGGCGCCAACCAGAACGCGGTTGTCTGCGGCTTCCTGACTGGCGGGGTGGGATTCGCGGTCCGCGATGTTGAAGACAAACAGTTCCACGCCGGTACTGGTGTCTATCAACGCCGCGTCCACCGTATACCGGGTGTTGAAGTAAGCGGTCTTCGGGGCGGGAGAAAGGGACAGGGTAACTTCGACGGCAAAACGGGAATTGCGGCTCCCTGTCCTAAAACCTTCCGCGGTAAGGGCATTGGCAAAGGCCGTCCTGATACGGCTGTTTGAATCGCCCGTAACCCGTACATCTACCGGTATGCTCTTTGCCCTCTCAAGCGCGGCGTTTACCTCAGCGGCCAGCGCGGAAATTTCCGGCTGACGGTTCTGCCCGCCAAGCACGGACAGCACCAGCGCATAGGTATCGGCCCTGGCCGTAAGTTCCTGCGCCCTTCTGCACCGGGAGATAGCCTCAAAAGTAACGCCCTCCGGCATTGCGATAAGGGCTCGTATTTCCCGCGCCGTTTTATCTAACTCGGAGGCGTAAAGGCCGCCGCATCTGTTTTTGTCCATCACGGCTGCCGCGTACCAGATTTGGTTTCTCGTGTCGTTCCACGTTTCCCTGATTTCCGCACCCATAAGATTGTCCAGCGCGGCGGAGGTCTCAATAGACTGGCTCATATCCGATTCTGAAAAAGAACCGCCGTTCACCTGCCGTTCTCTGTCGACAATGCTTACCCTGCTTGTTACAGATTGTCTAAAAAACGCCGTCAGCGCGGCAATGGCGTTTCTTTCCGCGGTCCGGCGGTCGGGTCCTACTCCGGCAGCGGAAATGTAAAG
>JAISDG010000052.1 GCA_031265015.1 Spirochaetaceae bacterium
GCCTGGACGGCCCTGCGTTTCGAGACCAACTATCAGGAAGCGGCAATCCTCGGCATGGTAGGCGCCGGCGGCATCGGGTACACCATCATGGCCGCCATGAACAGCTACAAGCTGGGCCGGGCAGGGCTGGCGGTAGTGATCGTGTTTGTCTTCGCCCTGGGCATAGAACTGTTGTCTACTTACATTAAACGGCGGGTAAAAATTTGATGGATAAACTCACCCTCAGCCGGATCCGCGCCTTTGCCGGGTCGGCGCGGCTTGAATCCCTGGCGGAAAAAGCCGCCGCGGGCCTGAAACAATCCGCGGGTCCCCGGTCGTCGTAAAACCTTCTTCCGGTGGTTCAATCCCCTGAAAACCGCTATACTCTCCCTATGGATCTCGTCAACTGGAACGATTTGAAGCATCGTCCGCCGGATCCCCGTTCAACCGCCCTTACCATCGGGGTCTTTGACGGGGTTCACCGGGGTCACCGGGCACTGATAGGGAGGATCACCGCAAAAGCCCCGGAGCTGCTGCCCGCGGTGGTTACTTTCCGGGAAAATCCAAAAAAAATCGCCCGTCCCGGTTCCTTTGAAGGGGATATTACCGGGTTTGAGGAAAAAATCGCCCTGATCCGCAGCTGCGGGGCGGAGCTTTGCGTGATCATTGACTTTTCCCGGGATTTTAGTACAATGGACGGAAGGTCGTTTATGGAAGCGCTGTGCCGCTTTCTTAATCCCGCGTATATCGCCGTGGGGGCCGGTTTCCGCTGCGGATACCGCCGGGATACCGGCGCTCCGGCCTTTAAAGCCCTGGGAAATGAGCGGGGCATTGAAGTGGAAATCGTGGAACCCGTCATGGAAGGGGGGGAGCCGGTCAGTTCCAGCAGGATCCGCTCGGCCCTTCGGGAAGGCAGAAGCGCGGAGGCGGAAAAACTTCTGGGCAGGGCCGTGGAAGCGGCGGCGGGGTGTTTTAATCGTGGTTTCAAGGAGTAAGAATATATGGCTTTAAACAAAGAAGAGGTAACTTCCACCATCGCAAAGTTCGGTAAAGACGAGAAAGATACCGGCGCTTCGGAAGTTCAAATCGCCCTGTTAACAAAAAGAATCAACCAGTTAACGGAGCACTGCAAACGATTCAAAAAAGACAAATCGGGTCAGCGGGGGCTTTTAATCCTTGTGGGTCAGCGCCGCCGGATGTTAAAATACCTGCAGCGAACGGGTCTGGAAAGGTACCGGTCCCTGATCAAGGAATTGGGCCTGCGTAAATGATGCAGATCGTAACACACACCATTGCCGGTAAGGAGTTGATCCTCGAAACCGGCAGGATCGCGAAACAGGCCAACGGTTCTGTTTTTGCCCAATATGAAGGTTCGGCGGTAATCGCCACGGTCTGCGCTTCTTCCGATTCGGTAGAAGGCCTGGACTATGTGCCCCTGACGGTGGATTACAACGAAAAGTACTATGCCGCGGGTAAAATCCCCGGCGGCTTTATCAAGCGGGAGGGGCGGCCCAAGGACAAGGAAGTCCTGGTTTCCCGGCTGATTGACCGGCCCATGCGGCCCCTCTTTGACAAAAGCTTTGGCCGGGAAATACAGGTGGTGCCCACCACCATTTCGGCGGATCAGACCAATCCCCCGGATATCCTGGCGATTATCGCTTCCTCCGCGGCGGTGCATATTTCGGACATACCCTTCGGCGGTCCCATCGCGGGGGTTCGGGTCTGCGCCCTGGCCGGCGAGCTGGTTGTTAATCCGAGCTATGACGAGATTGAAAGATCCGATCTGGAAATTGTGGTGGCCGGTACCAAAGACGGTATTACCATGGTTGAAGGCGGCGCCAGCGAAGTAAAGGAAGAGCTGATGGTCCGGGCCCTGGAAACGGCCCACCGGGTGATCATTGAACTCTGCGAGCTTCAGGAAAAGCTCCGGGCCCTGGCGGGGAAACAAAAGCTTGCCCTGGTTCCCGACACCCATGTGCTGGAAAACCGCGATGCCATTCACGGCGAAGCGTATCCCAAACTGGAACAGGCCTGTTTTGAGCCCACCAAGGAAAAACGCCGGGACGCGATAAAAGCGGTGAAGGCGGAGCTGGCGGAAAAATACGCCGCCCAGCTGGAAGACGAATTCCAAAAAAAACTCTTCGACGCCCTGTTCGAGGATATGCAGTACCGGATCCTCCGTTCCTCCATTCTTGACAAGGGAAGGCGGGTAGACGGCCGGGGTACCGAAGACATCAGGCCCATCACCTGTGAAATCGGGCTCCTTAAACGGACCCACGGTTCGGCCCTCTTTACCCGGGGCGAAACCCAGTCCCTGGTGGTTACTACCCTGGGCACGGTGTTTGACGAACAGATCTACGACGACATCGAAGGGGACAAGCGGGAAAATTTTATTCTTCATTACAACTTTCCCCCCTATTCGGTGGGCGAAGTGCGCCGGCTGGGTACAGGACGCCGGGAGATCGGGCACGGTAACCTGGCCCGGAGATCCCTGGCCGCTATGGTTCCATCCAAAGAGGAATTTCCCTATACAATCCGGGTTGTTTCGGAGATTATGGAATCTAACGGTTCCTCTTCCATGGCGTCGGTCTGCGGGGGCGCTCTTTCGATGCTCCACGCCGGGGTCCCCATGAAAAAGTCCGTGGCGGGCATTGCCATGGGTCTTGTCACCGACGGGGACCGCTACGCGGTGCTCTCCGATATCCTGGGCGAGGAAGATCACCTGGGGGACATGGACTTTAAGGTGGCCGGTACCGAAGACGGTATCACCGGTTTCCAGATGGACATTAAGATTTCCGGGGTCACCGCGGAAATTATGGCCAAGGCCCTGGAGCAGGCAAGGCGTGGACGGCTTCACATTCTTTCCATTATGAATCAGACGATTAGCCGCCCTTCGGGAACGATCAGTGAATTTGCTCCCAAGATTGTCACCATGAAGATCGAAGTGGACAAAATCGGCGCCCTTATCGGGCCGGGGGGCAAGAACATCAAAGCCCTCTGCGAACAGTACAGCGTGACGATCAATACGGAAAACGACGGGACGGTTACCATTTACGGTAAAAAAGCCAAGGACGCGGAAGAAGCCAAAGCCGCCGTCATGGGCATTGTATCGGATCCCGAAACGGGGCGGATTTATAACGGCGTGGTTAAACGGATCATGGAATTCGGCGCCTTTGTCGAAATACTCCCCGGCAAGGAAGGGCTGGTCCATATCTCCAAGCTTTCCCGGCAGCGGATTGCCCAGGTAACGGATATTCTTAAGGAGGGCCAGGAAATTCCCGTTAAGCTCGTGGAAGTCGACAAGATGGGCCGTCTTAACCTTTCCTACATCGACGCGGTTGATCCCGACGGATCGTCCGATATGCCGGCCGGAAGTGACGGCCGGAATGACGGGTCCCGTTATGACGGCCCCCGGAACGACGGCCCCGGCAGGGATTCCCGGCCCCGCCGCCGGTTTTAACTCGTGCCGGATACCGCCGTCAAGGTATGCCGCATGGATCCGGCGGTCCGCCTTCCCCGGTATGCCACCGCGGGCGCGGCCGGCGCGGATCTGGAAGCCCATATCCCTTCCGATCTTGTTATCGGTCCCGGGGAACGGGTTAAAATTCCCACCGGCCTGGCGCTGGAAATTCCCCCGGGCTGGGAAGCCCAGATCCGGCCCCGGTCGGGCCTTGCCCTGCGCCACGGCGTTACGGTGCTGAACGCGCCGGGTACCATCGACAGCGACTACCGGGGGGAACTGGAAATACTGCTGGTCAATCTGGGAACCGAGCCCTTTACCGTACAAGACGGCGACCGGGTTGCCCAGATGGTATTTGCCCCGGCTCCCCGGGTGCTGCTGGAAGAAACGGATGCTCCCGGCGGGACCGCCCGGAGCGGGGGAGGTTTCGGGTCCACCGGTACGGCCCGGCCGGCGGGACCCTGAACGGGACATGGAACAATCTCTACAGGGCGGGTTTTACTCAAAAACCGTTTTTTTCTACATGGCCCGGGAAATTCTTTTTACCTTCTGCGTCTGTTTTTTGTTTTTCTTTTTTATTTTTTTTGTCAACCAGCTTCTCCTTATGGCCGGGGAAATCCTCGAAAAGCGGGTACCCGTACATCAGGTGGCCCTTCTGATCCTATACTCCCTGCCGTCGATTATTGCCATGGCTTCCCCCTTTGCCTGCCTGACGGGCACCCTTATGACCATAGGCAGGCTGAGTTCGGACAATGAAATTCTGGTGCTGCTAAGTTCGGGTTTTTCCTACAGGAGTATCTTTTTTCCCGCCATCGCGGTGGGGACGCTGATTTCCCTCTTTTCCTTTCTTGCCAACGACATATTGCTGCCGGCGGGAACCATTCAGTTTTCACGGCTGTACCGGCGTATTCTGATTTCCTCTCCGGCGCTGGAACTGGAGGCCAATTCGGTCAAAAGGTTTAAAAATTCCGTGGTAATTACCGGTCCCGTATCGGACAAAACGATAGAGGACATCCTTATCATCGACAGAACCGCCGAAGGAGAACGGCGGCTTATCATTGCGAAACGGGCCGCGCTTGAGGATATGGAAGACGGAAGGCTCAGCATCAACCTGGAAAAGGCTTTTCTGCAGTCGGGAAAAGAAAACCTGAAACAGGATTATGATTATGCTTCCGCCCTGTCCCTAAAATACCTTGTGCCCCGGGATGATCTGGTCCAGGCTGTTTATGCGGCGGGTCCCCGGGAAATGAGCTCCGTGGACGTTAAAAAGGAAATACAGGAAAAACGGATAACCCTGTCGCAGACTATGGAAGCCGAATACCGTAAAATTACCGGAGAAACCCTCAAGGTGGAGCAGGATTTACGGGAAGGAAACAATGAAAGCAGCCGGCCCGGAAACACCGTGGACGATCTGGCCTACATGATCGATGCCGCCCGGGATATGCTCCGGGACAGAAGCCTTTCCATTTACCGGCTTGAGTATTATAAAAAATTTTCCATTCCCTTTGGAGCGCTTTCCTTTGTCCTGGCGGCGGTTTCCATCGGGCTTATGGCCCGTAAAAGCGGCCAGACCGTGGGCTTTATCGTTGGGATCTGCATCGCCGCCCTGTACTGGTCGCTGCTGCTTACCGGCCAGGATCTGGGCATGCGGGGCTTTTCTCCCTTTTGGGCCATGTGGTTTCCCAATATACTTGCCATCGCGGGAGGTTTGATTTTAACGGTGGTACGGGTTTTTGTATGATGATCATGGACCGCTATCTCTTAAAGCAGTTTTTGCCTATTTTTCTTTCGGCCCTGGCCCTCTTTATGATGCTGGTTATCCTGATCGACTTATTTCTTCATCTGACCCGGTATCTGGATAACGGGGCGGGACTTTTTGCAATACTGAAGGTTTCCCTGTACTTTGTTCCGAAAAGTTTTCTCTACGCCCTGCCGGTTTCCCTGCTTTTCGCGTCCGCCTATACCCTGGGGGATCTGAGCTCAAAAAACGAACTGACCGTTGTGCTTGGCTCGGGTACGCCCTATGGGCGTTTTTGTCTGCCCCTTCTTGTGCTGGGCATCGTTTCTTCACTGTTTGCCTTTTTTTTTGAAGACCGGGCGGTTATTCCTTCGCTCAAAAGAAAAAACGAACTAAGCCGGGAACTGCTCCATACCAATGACAGCGCCCTTTCGAATATCGTTATTAAACTGAACGGGGGAAAACTTATCTATCTGGTGGATTATTACGATACCCTGTCGGAGACCATCAACGAAATAACAATCGTAGAACTGGATGACGAGTACAGCCTCCGTTCCGTGGTATATTCCGGCCGGGCCGTCTGGCAGGGAGATTCCTGGGCGTTTTCAAACCCCCTGGTTTATGAATGGAACGAAGGTTTTTTTAAACCCCGGCCGGCAGGAAACATGGAAAAATATAACGAAGACCCCGAGACTTTCAGGCGGAGTTCGGTAATGCCCGAGGATTTGAATGCCCGGGACACGGCCCGGCTTATTAAGGATTTAAAAAGGGCGGGGCTTCCCTACGCTTCGGCCCAGGCCGATTATTACCACCGCTTTTCTTTTTCCGCGGTATCCTTTGTGGTGATTTTCCTGTCCCTGACCGTGAGCGGCCGGTTCAAAAAAAACATACTGCTGTTAAGCCTCTTGGCAAGCCTGGGAACGGCGGTAGTATTTTATGTGGTGGAAATGATCAGCATGATGAGCGCCAGGGCCGGCCTGCTCGCGCCGGTTCTTGGGGCCTGGATTCCGGTGTTTGCCTGTACCGCCGCCGGTTTTCTGCTTTTGCGGCATGCCCGGACATGAACGGCATCTTTTCCGTAACCGCCAGGGACTCCTCATCCAGAGCGCGGACCGGCCTGCTTGCCCTGAATCACGGGACGGTGGAAACCCCTGTTTTTATGCCCGCGGCAACCAACGGTACGGTGAAGGCCCTTTCCAACGAAGACCTGGAAGAAATAGGTTTTTCCATCATTCTGGCAAATACCTACCATTTGTACCTCCGTCCGGGTTCCGGTATTATCGGCGCCGCGGGGGGGCTCCACGAATTTACCCGGTGGAAGGGCAATTATCTGACCGATTCCGGGGGATTCCAGATCTTTTCCCTGGCCCCCTTTCGCAAAATAACCGGTGAAGGGGTAACGTTCCGATCCCACATCGACGGTTCCTGCCATATGCTCAGCCCGGAAAAAGCGGTCGGAATTCAGACGGCGCTGAACAGCGATATACAAATGCAGCTGGACGTCTGTACTCCCTGGGGCATTGATAAAAAAGAAGCCCGCCGTGCCCTGGAACTGACAAAAACCTGGCTTGCCAGGGCCCAGACCGCCTGGCTTGCCGCGGCGGAGGAAGGGTACCGGGGAGCCCTCTTTTCCATCGTCCAGGGGAATTTTTTTAAGGATCTGCGGGAGGAAAGCGCCGCCGGAGCGCTGGAAACGGATACGCCGGGTATAGCTATCGGCGGCCTTTCGGTGGGCGAAAACGAAGATCTCTTCCGGGAGTATCTTGCCTTTAGCTCCCGGCTTCTGCCGGACGAAAAGCCCCGGTATGTTATGGGCATAGGCACCCCCGAATATATCCTGTGGGCCATTGAAGAAGGCATCGACATGTTTGACTGCGTTTTACCCACCAGGACCGGACGGACCGGACGCCTCTTTACCCATGACGGTCCCTTCTCGGTGAAAAAAGCCGAAAACGCCGCGGATTTTAGGCCGATAGATGAACTATGCGCCTGTAAGGTTTGTCAAACCTACAGCAGGGCCTATCTGCGGCATCTTTTTAAAACCCGGGAGATACTCTGTTCCATGCTGGCCAGTTATCATAATCTTTTCTTTCTTAACACCCTGGCGCTTGATTCCCGGCGGGCAATCAAAGAAAATAGATTTAGTGCCTTTAAAGAAAATTTTTTACGCCGTTACCGCGGCGGAGGTTCCCAATGAAAAAATACCTTCCCTGTCTTTGTATGGTCCTGCTGGCCCTTTCCCCTGCCGCCCAGGAAGAAACTCCCGCTCCGCCGGAGCCCCGGGCCGCCCTTCAGTCTCCGGCTCCTTCCTTAAACCCGATAGACGAACAGCGGCGGCAGATTATCCGGTACGGAACGGATTCCGAAATAGCGGCCCTTATCAAAACTCTGCGGGGCGAACAGGCCGGGGAAAACGATTCTCTGGACGGCGAACTGCTGGCCCTGGCTCAAAAAACAAAAAACCATTCGATCCTTACGGGGATTTTTAGTTTTTTCGGCGACCGGGAGAAGCGGGGCCTTGAAGAACGGGCCCTGGAAGCCGTCGGGAACCGGGATTATGAAACCTCCGAAACCGTCAACGCCGCCATAGATTATCTGGGCAAGGTCCGGGCCGCGGAAGCCGGGGAACCGCTTCGGGATATTCTGAACGGAGAGGAAACCCGTTTTCTCTCCGCCGCCGTCCGGTCCCTGGGAAGATGCGCCGGGAAGGAAGGGGCGGAGGAAACAGCCGAATATCTGGTTGACTATTATACCAACCGTGATGTGGGCGATGAGAACCGCCGGCTTATTATCACCGCCCTGGGGGATACGGGGGCCCGGGAGTGCGCCGGTTTTTTGGTTTCCATCGCGGAAAATGAGGATGAACGGGCGCCCCTCCGCATGTCCGCCCTGGAAGCGCTGGCAAAAACCGCGGCTCCCGAGGGGCTGCCCGCCCTTATCAAGGCTTCTTCCGCCCGGGATCCCAATGTCCGTTCCACCGCCATCGCTTCCCTGGGCCCTTTTTCCGGCGAAGAGGCGGATACGGCTATTGTCGAAGCCTTTCGGGATTCCTATTACAGAACCAGAATCGCCGCCGCGAAAGCTGCGGGGGAACGAAAGCTGCGGGCCGCGGTTCCCTATCTGCGGTTCCGGTCCGAAAACGACGATGTTCCCGCCGTCCGGGATGAAGCCATTAAAGCCATGGGCGCCATAGGCGGCGGTGAAACGGAAAAAATTCTGGAAGAACTTTTTAAGGAACGGAAGAACAGCGATCGCATACGGATCAACGCGGCGGAAATGCTCCTGGCCGGTACATCCGGGGATTACGCTTCGGCGGTTATTGCGGAACTGGACGAAGCAAAGACAAAAAACCAGACGGCCCTCTATAACGGTTTTCTCCGGATCCTGGGGGGGGCAAAATCCGAAGATCTTAAAAGCTTGGCCCGCCGTTTTTTTGCCGGGGGCGGGGTGGTGGAAAAATCCTATGCCCTGGACATCTGCCTGAACAATGACTTCCGCGATCTTGCCGGGGAAGTGCGGAGCCTGACGGACCCCAAACACGGAAGCCTTTCCCGGAAATCTCTGGCCCTGCTGGAAAAATGGGGCCTTCCGGCAGCGGAAGAACCGCCGGCCGCCGCTACTGCGGGGGAGGAACCCCCGGAGCTTCAGGAAGAGCAATCGAGTGAAGCAGCTGATTCAGCACAAGCAGGGGATCTTTGAACCGCTCAAAACGGAAAAACAGTTCGTAGTTTTTATCGGACAGGATCCGAATGGTTTTCCCGATACATTCGTTGACCGGAGCGGAACCGATGTCGGGGAAATATTTTGCCTTTAGGGGAGTAAAGATACAGTTACTGCCGTCAAAATAGATCTGGCCGATCCTGGGAGGGACGGAAACCAGGAAAATAAGAAAATCCGAATTACCCCCGCCCACGGTATAGCTGTTTCCCTTTTTGAGGGTATGCACATTTCGCCTGCCGATGGCGGTATTTTGTTCTTCCACAAACAGGTTTAACATCGCCGGATTGGTCAGGGGCTGGTTTGAGTCGTCCCGGTAATGGTAACGGCGCTGGGGCCCCTGCAGGGCCGCCTCCGCCTGTTTGGTCGCGAAACTGTTAAGCAGTTCGGCATTGCTGGCGGCGGTTTTGTCGGCGGAACCGGCGGAAGCCATCACCTTGTTGGGAGACGCGTGAAGACTGCGGGCCTTCATGAAAATGACCAGCGCAAGGATCACCAGCAGCGCCAGGCCCGCGATTAAGAGGGGCAGGGGAAGTGCCGTAATCCCGGCATTGCCGGACTCGTTATACGGCGGCGGACTTACCGGGTTGTCTGTTACGGAAACGCCGTCATTTGATCCGTTCCCCGTTTCCCCGCCGATCACCGGTCCCGAATTTCCCGCCGGGGGAGCCCCGGTTTCGGGACTGTCCGTTTCCGGGGCGGGTCCGCCGGCCGGGGGAACGTTTTCCGCCGCCGGATTACGGACGCCCGTTTCCGGCGGGACCGCCGGGGTTTCCCCTGTTTCCGGCGCCCGGGTTCCCCCGCCTGTTCCCGGGGCGGGATTTTCCCGGGGAGTTCCGCCCCTGTTTCCGGCGCCCGGATTCTCCCGCCCGTTCCCGCCGGAAGCGATGCGGCTTGCCGCCTTAATAAAGATCAGTTCCGCGCCGCCGGCCCTGAACCGGGGTACGGAAGCCTGGACCAGATTTTCCAGATTATCGTCGCTGATCAAAAAGACTTTTTTGGGCCTGCCGCCGGGGATACTGCTTTTCACATACTGTTCCGCGTAGGACAAAGCCCCCGCGGAATCCGAAGCCGGTTCCAGGGGATAGAGCAGCCATATCCTGCCGCTGACCGTTTCAATATCTCCCTGTTCAAGGATCCGCCGGGCAAGTTCAAACCGGGGCTTTGAACCGAACGAAATAATATGTAGGGTATCGTTACGGGCGACGTTTTCCGCCAGGAAGGGACCGGTAAGGTAAGTACCCACCTCGTTATAGTAGGAAGACATGCTGGCGGAAGTGTCGACCACAAGAACCACATCCTTGGGTCCTCCCTGGGCGAAAAGGGAAAAAACGCCGGGAAATAAAAAAAAGAAAACCGCCGCGACCTTCCTGTTCCGGCATAGCTTTCCGGCTGCCGGACCGCTTGTTTTTTTCAATGTACGCCCCCTTAAAGGACCTTTTTTATTTCTTTTACCAGATATGTCACTTTTTCATCATCCCCGGCCCTTTTGCTCTGATTACCCTGATTAAAGGAAAATTCAAATTCTTCCCCCACTTTTCTATTAAGTATAGTACTCCCGAAGGGAGAAAGGTAGGAAATTATTTTATGTTCCGGATCCGATTCCCAGGGGCCCAGGATAGTAAATTCCTCCTCCGTACCGGCGCTCCGGTTAGCCAGAAGTACCCGGGCGCCGAAGGAAACCCGTTCGGCGCTTACCGTACCGGGATCAAAAATCTGGGCCCTTTCGATTTCATCCTTAAGCTTTGCCACCGTGGAATTAAGAATTTCCTGTTTTTCCTTGGCGGCCTTGTATTCGGCGTTTTCCCGGAGATCCCCCAGGGAAAGGGCAAAGGCAATTTCCTTGGAATTGGCGGGAACTTCCACATCCATAATATGGGCAAGCTGCCGCTGCTTTTCTTCGTATTTTGCGGCGGTAACCAAAAGGGCCCTGAAGGTCTTTTTCTCCGTCTCGCCTGAGAACTTAAAGTCCGGGTCCCTTTCCTGGATACTGTTCCGGAGCTTAAACTTGTCCGCCGGATCCAGATCCTTGACGTCGTTAATCAGGGTATAAATACGGAGCAGCGTATCCCTGTCCGCGCCGGCGATAAAGGATTCAATCAGGCCGTCGGTAAAAAGAATGGCGTAGACCTGTTTGTTGGTCTTGCGGTTTTCGGCGGTATCCCGGTGGTTGTCAATATCCCGGTAGGTTATGTCCAGAATATAGATAAGGGTAATAAGCTTCTTTTCTTCGCTGATATTGGCGTCGGCAAACCACCGGGGTGATTTGACATTTTTGTAAAACCATACCACCGCTTCGCGGAAATCACGGTAATGCTCAAAGCAGTTCTGGATCATCGCCGTCAGCTTGTCCTCGTATCCTTCCCTTTCCAGACTGTTGATGATTGACGGCAGCATGGCATGGGGAAAGAGGCGGACATAGATGTCGGGCCATTCCGGTATAAAGAGCTTGACCTGGAGGAGGAATTCTTCCTTAAGCCGGGTATCTTTCAGGTTCAGGAAGAGGCCGGTTAGGTCCTCGATATTTCTGAAAATTTCCTCAAAGCCGGCGGTCAGGCTCTTTTCCATGTAGGGATGCCTTCCCGCCAGTTCTTTTACCACCAGGTAGGACGCTATAATCTGCTCGTTAACCTGGCTGTAGGATCGAAGATAACCGGTAAAATAGCTGAACATTTCGTTAAAAAATTCCGAATCCAGTTCCGCTTCCTTCTGGGACTCAAAATCCTTAAGGATATCAATGCGGTCAAAGAAATTTTTCTGGGCCTTAAATTCGTTGTAGAGCTTCTCTTCTATGCTGATGGGCCTTTCCCGGACCGTGAAGTTGTCGATGTTGTCCTGGCTGACCCCGAAAATAGGATCGGTTTTAAGGATTTCCCGGGCCTTGACGCTCCAGCCGGTCCATTCCCCGGCGGAAAGCACCGAAGGCACCAGTTCCGCCTTAATGCGCTTAAGGTCACAGGAATTGCCGAAGCTCTTGATGATTGTTTTGAGGGTCCAGGAATGTTCGTTTTTTACCCGGTCGTGGAGCTTTTCCTTTTTCTGGGTGGCCTTAAGCACCCAGATATGGTTTTTCGACAGGGTCTGCAGGGCGTTAACCGCCATCTTCAGGGACATGGGATGGCTCCGTTTTTTGGCAAAATCCACCACAATCTCGTCGCCCTGCATGGACGCGATCCGGCCCACCCCCCAGGTTCGGTGAAAGACAAAACTGCCCTTGTCAAAGGCGATGTGTTTTTCAAAATCGGTAATCGCCTCCCGGACATTGCGCCAGTTCTGGGTAAGGTTTGATATTCTGATATATTCTTCAAGCTGACTGTGATCCGCGTACTTCAGCCTGAAACATTCGGTGATTTCCCTGCGGGCCAGGGAATCCCGCTCGTCGTACTGTAAAATCAGCTTTAAAAGACCGATGGCGGTGTCGATTTCGCCCCGTTTTTTGCAGGACGCAAAAACATCCTCCAGCAGGAGCACAGCCTTGTCTTCGCTGACATTTTTGGCAAGCCGTTTTTCCACGTGCAGAAAAAAGTCGATGTCCTCCGGGCAGTGTTCAATCAGCTTGGCCCAGATCTCCCGGACATTGGCAAAAACTCCCTTGTTGATATACCGGTGCAGGGCCTTTTTGTAATAATCCACCGCCGTTTCGGCGTCATTAAGCTTTTCGTAGTGTTCCGCCAGGGCCTTGGCAATATCCGCTTCCTCGTAGTCCGCCTTGACAAGCCGTTCCCAGATACCGATGATGGGCTCTTCCTCGTTTTCGTTTTTGCAGCATTCCGCCAGGGTCCGCAGGGCAAATTTGGACTCCCCGTAATCCAGGATCCTTTCGCAGAGGTACCGGACTATGCCCCATTTGTGGTTATCCACAAAAATCGTAACCAGGTTCACCAGGACCGCATCGTCGATAAGCTGCCGGGAGAGGGCAATCATCCCCGACAGGTACAGGGCGATAATGCTGTTCTTGGTATGGACCAGATGTTCGTCGCAGAGCTGTTTCAGTTCGTCGTATATTTTGTCTTCCCTGGCCTCTTTCAGCAGAACGTCCAGCTCCTTAAACTGTCCGGTTGAATAGTTGCTGAGCGCCGCCCGGGTCCATTTTTCCTCGTTGAGCATCTCCTGAACATTTTTAAGAAGCGGTAAAACAACCGCCCGGGTTTCAGCAACTTCTGTCATAGCCCTCTCCTGTAAAAAGCACGTTGGACTTGTTCGATGCCCGGCCGGGCATCAAACAAGTCTGTTTTCAGCGGAATTTGTCCGGAAGCTAGTTTCCGGACAACTCTACAGCCCTTTAGGGCCTTAATTCCTGTACCGTTCATAGACGGCAGGATCCAGTATTTTTATTTTCAGCATGGTCTCTTCCATGAGCGCCGGTTCCGCCCCGGTATTCTCGTAATGATCGATGAGCCACAAATACCGGTTGATCAGCTTCGGAATCAAAAGCTCCCCCCGGTCACTTTTTCCCCGGACTTCGTTTTCCAGGACAAAAATCGACTGCTTCAGTTTTCCCAGCTCCGCAAGTTTTAGCTCTCGTTTTACGGAAAATACGCCGTACAGGGTTCCGTAAATGGGTATCCATTCAAGCAGTTCCTGTCCGCCGTAGCCTAAATCCCGCACCCTGTCCGCCAGCCGGAGGATCAGCTCAGAATCCATATTTCTGATCTCTATCCCCTGGGGATCGATAAAAAACGCCTCCCTGAATAAAGCCTTGGCCGCCCGGGTTTCTTCCAGCAGCGCGTTGACATCCGCGAGTTCGGAAAGGGTTTCGCCGTCCTCCCTTTTAAACCGCGCCGCCTGTTCCAGGTATTTAAGGGCTTCCTCGAAATTGCCTACTCCCTTGTAACACCGCCCTACCTGGAGGAGCAGAAGCGGATCATGCTGATTTTCCCCGCCGCCCAGAAGATCTTCAAAAAAACCCAGGGCCGTGGAAAAAACAAAATGTTTTACCGCATACCGGCAGGAATCGTATACGGCCTGTCCTCCTATACGCTCCAAAAAGCTGTAATAACTTTTCCACTGGGAAAGGATATAGCCGCCGTTCTCATAGGCCGGGGCTCCGTTAAAGCCGGAACCCTGGTTTCCACTGAAGCCGGAACCCTGGTTTTCGCTAAAGCCGAAACCCTGGTTTCCACTGAAGCTGGAACCCTTGAGCCTTTCAAGCCACCATGAAAGGCATTGCAGCGCGTACACAACCTCCGGGTGTTCGAAATCAAGTTTCAGCGCTTCGTTCAAAGCAAACCGAGCCCCTTCGGCATCCGGAATTTTCAGACTGGCATAGGCTTTTTGAATGAGCCCTTCGACCGTTTTTTCAGCGTCCATCCCTTGGGTATATTAGTATACCATTTTTTACGTTCTTTACAAGGGGTGGGCAAGGGGGTATCATTTCCTATAGAAGCGTTCCGGTAATACCGAAAATCGTAGTGACGAGGTGGTAATGATACAAAGAAACCTGTTTTTGTTTCTTGTTTTCCTGGTTTGTTCCCCTTTTATCCCGGTTTTTGCCCAGAACCGTTCTACATCGCCGGAAGAACTTCTTAGAACGGGGATCAGCTTTTACGGCGAAGGTAAATTCTCCGAAGCGGTTACCCTTTTACGGCTTGCGGGCCCTGTTCCCGAGGCGCTGTACTGGATTTCCCTGGCGGAAATATCCTCCGGCGACTATGCCCAGGCCCTTCTGGACCTGGATGCCCTGGAAAAAGCCGGTCCTTCGGCCAAATGGAGCGCCGAAGCGCCTTACCACCGGGGACGCTGCCTTTTTTATCTGGGCCGTCATGAGGAAGCCCTGGTTACCCTGACGGACTACCTTGGCCGGGTGCCCGAAGCCGATACGGCCCGCAGGGCCGCTTCCTGGTACTGGATGGGGGAATCCCTGCTTGCCCTGGGCCGGCTGGACAACGCCGCGGACGCCTTTTCCACGGTGGTGGAAAAGTACCCTTCCAGCGTTAAGTACGAAGCCGCCGCTTACCGGCTGGAGCTTATCAACCAAAAGAAGATCGAAGCCGAATTACTGGCGATCCTTAAGTGGAGCCATGAAGAATCCCTTAAAACCATGGGAGAATACCAGGCGAGGGAAAAAACCTACGATCAGACCATTGCCGCCTATCAGCAGCGGATTGCGGAAATGCTGGCAAACGGCCCGGTTCTGTCCGAGGCGGACGGCGATTACCAGAGCCAGCTTGCCGCGGCGGAAATCCGCATTGCCGCCCTGGAGGCCAGCCTGAACGAGGCCAACGCCGCCCTGGTGGAACTGCGGGGCAGCGGCATAGCGGTGCCGGGGGCCGATGCTCCCAAGCCATTAACAAATACGGAAAAGGCCCTGCGGCTGATGGAATTAAAGGCCGCGGCCCTGGAATTGAGCAACGCCCTGAACCGCCGCCTGAACGGAGAGGATATATGAAAAAATTTCTCTTGCTGTTTGCCGTCACCGCGGTCTGTTCGTTCCCGGTAGAATCCGCGGAATATATCGACGGCAGGATACGGCTGGTGATCAACGAAAATACCGGCCGTTTTTCCCTGTACTTTATGACCGATATTGCCCGGGAGCAGTACGTTCCCTTTTTTATGGATCAGGATCCCCGGACCAGTTTTCTTGCCCTTCTGGCCAACAACAGAAACTACCGCCTGGGAGAATCCGCTTCGTTTAAGACCACCCTGGGGGGCACTCCGTTAAATCCCGCCCTGATTTTTGAATCCTCCTTTCTAACGGTGACCGAAGATTTTTCGTTCATCAGAACCGGTTCGTCTTCCCTGACCAACGGCGTCCGGATAACCATTACCGTTACCAACAAAGGGGAGCAGCCCGTAGAAGCGGGCCTCCGTTTTCTGCTCGATACCACCCTGGGCGAAGGAACCGCCGCCCATTTCCTTACCGACCGGCGGCAGATTAGCTCGGAGACCCTTATCGAAGCCGGGGCCGGCGACCTGTACTGGGTTTCAAAAAACAGCCGCCTTGCCCTGATGGGGAGCATCGGCGGCGAGAACATTACCAGGCCCGATCTTGTCCACTTTGCCAACTGGAAGCGGCTTAACGACGTTCCCTGGAAAGCTCCCTTTGCCGCGGGAAGAAATTTTAATTTGCTCCCCTATTCCATAGAGGATTCGGCGGTTTGTTATTACTATGAACCGTCGGCCATCAGCCGGGGGGGAAGCCGGTTCATATCCATCGTCCTCGCGTCGGAGGACGAAGAAGGTTTTGTTTTAAGCAGCAATGTGCCGGATGAATTGTCCACCCTGATCCGGGAAAGCTCAAAGATAGAGGGGGATGTTCCCCAGTCCATGCGGACCGATTTGATCGTCCTGCGGGATCTGGTGGCAAAACTGGACGGTTATATCAGTTCCGGCGCGTTGATACCGGATGACGAACTTTCCGCCCTGGGGCTGCTTATTTCCAAGATCAAGGAAAAGTACGGTATCCCCTAAGTCCATGATCCACGATCCCATACTGAAAAAAGCCGTTACCCTTACCCGGAGGGGAAAATACGATGACTCCATTAAACTGCTTGAGGGGGAGATCTTCCATTACCATGAGTCGTTCAGCTTTCATCATATTCTTGGATTAACCTGTCTGTACGCCGGCGATTTTGGGGGGGCCCTAACCTACTTTACCAGGGCGAAGAATATCAAATTCCGGGATCCCATGACCCTCCTGGGCCTGGCGGCCCTTTTTTTAAGACGGGGGGAAACGGAGAAAGCCCTGGATCTCTATTTGGATATCCAGGATCTGGAACCGGACAATTCCACTGCAAAAAGGGCCCTTAAAATCATCAGGAAATACGGCGGAACCGAAGAACTGGCGGCATGGCTGGCCGGGGGAAAACTGCCCGCCCTGTATCCGCCTTTGCCCAAGACCGCCGTAAGCTTTAGGCCCCTGCCTTTTGTTATCCTGGGGATTATTGCCGCCGCGGCGGCGGGGATCTTTTTGGGGATCCGCTTTGCTCCGCCGGCCGTTCTGCGGGGAGGGCTGGAACAGAGCGGCCTGGAGAAGGAAGAACAGGAACATCCCGTTGATTCCGGGGGCAGTTACCGGTATGTCCTTACCGGGGACGAGGTGCTTTCCCACTATGCCTCCGCCAGAAATTTTTTTAACAAATACCAGGATGAAGCGGCAAAACGGGAGCTGAACCGGATCATAGAATCCAACGCTTCGGCGGCGGTAAAAAACAAGGCCCGGCTTCTTAAGGGGTATACGGAAACCCCGGGTTTTGACACCCTGAAGGACCGGTTCAGTTACGGGGAAGTAAACGCCGATCCGCTCCTTTACCGGGATTGTTATGTCCTGTGGAAGGGCAGCCCCGCCAATGTCAGCGCCGGGCCGGACAAAACAAGTTTTGATCTTTTGGTGGGCTACGACACCCGGACCGTTATGGAAGGGGCCGTGGCGGTGGAGCTGGATTTTCCCGCCGCGCTTACCACGGAGCCCCTGGAAGTGTTAGGCTCCGTTGTTCCCCTGGGACCGGACCGCTTTTATATCCGGGGTACGGGGATACACCAGAGCGGAAAGTACTAACATACCGGAAGGCCGCACCCCCGGCGGAGATCTTTTCCCGGAAGGCGCTGCCGGCGGCCCGGCAATTCACAGCGGCGCCGGGTATTCTTTCATCCGGCTCTTTGTTCTTTAATTATTGGTTCAGTACTTCTTCCCGGTCCGCCAGGGTAACCCGTAGTTTAACGGACCTTCCCCCCCGCAGTACCTCCACTTCTACCTGTTCGCCGGGCTTGTTATCTTCCAGGGCGGAGTACAGATCCGTCAGGGTAGCTATCTTCATGCCGTCCGCCATGGTCAGGATATCCCCCCCCAGGTAGATCACGCTGGAACCGTAACGTACCGGCTCCTGGCCCTGGCGGAGACCCGCCCTTTCCGCCAGGCCGTTCCGCCTGGTCCGGGAAATCAGAAGGCCCTCGGATACCGGCAGCTTGGCGTACTGCACCAGCGCGGGGAAGAGCTGAACCACCGTGGCGTCGATCCAGCCCCGGCGGACCTTGCCGTGTTCGATCAGCTCCGCGACCACCCGTTTGGCGGTATTCACCGGCACCGCAAAGCCTATACCCACCGAACCGCCGGAGGGGGAATAGATCATGGTATTGATACCGATCATCCGGCCCTGGGCGTCCAGCAGGGGGCCGCCGGAATTGCCCGGATTAATGGAAGCGTCGGTCTGGATCATGTCCCGGACAATGTTCTGCCGGGAAATCTGGATGGGCCGGCCCAGGCCCGAAACAATCCCCACGGTCAGGGTCCGTTCCAGGGCAAAGGGGTTACCGATAGCCAGGACCTTCTGGCCGACTTTGACGAGGGACGAATCGCCGTAGGGGATGGTTTTAAGGGTGATCCCCCGGGGAGGGGTAAATTGAACCACCGCCAGGTCGTTTTCCGGATCCGTCCCTACCACGGTTCCTTCCATCTGGGAACCGTCAAAAAGATTGATGAACACCTTGTAGGCCTTTTCGATGACGTGGTAATTGGTAAGCACGTAGCCCCGGGTATCGATGATCGACCCGGACCCGGAACCGCCGTTTTGGGGGACCGGTTCCAGAAACCAGTTGATAGCCACTATTTCGGTGGTAATGTTTACCACCGCTTCGTTATACTGCTCGTAAACAGTGATGTTTTCCCGTTCATCGGCGCTGTAGGGCTGAATATCCGCCGCGGGATAGGACCGGACATTCTGTCCGGAATCCCGCTCCCCGGAAACCGGAGAACCGCCGGGGGCCGTTTCCCCCGGAACGGGAGCTGCCCGCCCGGCAGCGTACCTCGCCCCAAGAACCGCCGTGCCCGCAATCAACACGGACAGGACGGAAAAAAAGATAAGCTGCCCGCGGCTGTACAGTTTCATCCACGCCTCCGCGCCTGAAACCGGACTCCCAAACCCCCTCGGGGATTTCTGGCGCTCCGGGCCTCAGACCTTTTTAGTATACGGGGAAAAAGCAAATTACTCCAGAGGCGGTCCTTGCTCCGGGGCTTTATGATTTTCTACGGGCTGCTGTTCTTCCCTTATTTCCCGTCCTGTGGTAGGATTCGGCATGGACCTGTCCCTTCTCTATTCCCAGCTTATCGGCATAGAGGGCCTTGACATGTGGGAAGGCCTTTCCCATGTGGGCTACAGCAGGGAAGGATATGCCGATGCCCTGAGGCTCTTTTGCGGGGAATTTAAAAAAAACCTTGCCCTGGCGGTCTCGGCGGCGGAATCGGACAACTGGAAAGACTATACCTTTGCCCTCCACGCGATAAAGGGCCTCCTGGCGGGGATTGGGGCCTGGGAGCTTTCCCGGAAAGCGCTGGAACTGGAAAGCGCTTCCCGGGAGGGAAAGTATGAACCCTGCCGCCGGGACGGCGGGGCGGTCTTTCGGGAAATGGAAGCCCTGGCCGGGGCCCTGTGGGAAACCGCCCTCTTTGAAGGAACGGAGGGGGAACCCAGGGCAGAAGCTTCCCCGGAAACGCTGGCGGAAAAACTCCAGGCCCTGGCCGGAGCCTGCGCGGCGGGAAACAGCGCGGAGGCGGAAGCCCTGGCAAAGGAACTCCGGGGGAAAACCTTCGGCCCGGAGGCCGACGAATTTGTAGAGAGCCTCTGCGCCCTGGTCGATACCCTGGATTATGACCGGGTGCTCAAAGCCCTGGGCGGCGGCCCCTTCGCCGGATAGGGCGGGCCTACTGATCCTGGGCCTTGGCCGCTTCCGCCCGTTCCCGGTTTGCTGCGGCCAGTTCGTCCAGCTTTCTAAGCGCCGCCCGGGAAGCCGGACTCAGCCTGGGGCAATTCTCGAATGCCCTTGCGGCGCTGTCTCCTCCCCAGCCGGCGTCAAAGCCGGTGATTTGTATGGTATCGGGGTAAGTAACGGTGGTAAGGGAAGTGCAGTTCCTAAAAGCCATCTCGCCTATAGTTTGAAGACCTGCCGGAAGGGCAAGAGCGGTAAGGGAAGAGCAGTTCTCAAAAGCCTGGTAACTTATACTTTGAAGACCTGCCGGAAAAATAACGGACCTAAGGGAAATGCAATCCCAAAAAGCCCTCTCTTCGATGGTTTGAAGACCTGCCGGAAGGGTAACGGCGGCAAGGGAAGTACAGCCCATAAAAGCCTCCCCGCTTATGGTTTGAAGACCTGCCGGAAGGATAACGGTGGTAAGGGAAGGGCAGTCCTTAAAAGCCCCCCAGCCTATTTCCACCCCTCCGGAGATGGTTACCGTCGTAAGGTTTTCGCAGCCCCAAAAAGTACTGTTCATAATTTCAGTTACCCCCGGCGGGATGGTGATGGAACTGAGCTTTGTAAAGGCAAAGGCTGCCTCGCCAATCGACGTCAGGCTTTTGGGAAGCGTGACGGAAGTAAAGAGCGCGCCGGGAAACGCGTTCTTCCCAATTTCCGTGACCCCCTCGGGGATGGTCACGGAAGCCAGCTCGTTGCCGGGGTTGTAGAAAGCATATGCGTTGATCTTAGTTACCCCGGCGGGGATAACAACGCCGGTAATCCCGGGGCCTGCTACAGGATCCTCTTCCCTGCCGCTCCCAATTTCCCTGACCGGTAATCCTTCAATGGCCGCGGGAAACCGTATCTGCGCCGCTTTGCCGGTGTATCTGGTGATAACCAGGCCTTCCCCGTCGCCGGTTAAGGTTACGACAAAGTCCGCCCCGATCTGGGCAAAGGCCCCGGCCCCGCACAGCGCCGCCAGCAGCAGCGCCCGCGTCAGTTTCCTCATCATCGTACTCCTTTGCGTTTAACGCCGCGTTGTAAGCCCGCCGGCATAATTCCTTAATCCGGACGAAGAATTCACCGCGAAGGCGAAAAAGTCGAAAAAGTATAAGAGGCAGGTAAGGAAAGAAAACGCCGCTTTCATAACTTCGCGCGGTAAACTTCTTCGACTGCGAACCTTCGGTTCGATTCGACCTCGCGGTTATATATTCTTCCCCTTACGGAATAATCGCGCTCCGGACCTCCTAAAGAAGATCTTCGGACTTCCAAAGATGATCTTCGGAGCTCCAAATAAGATTTTCGAACCTCCAAAGAAGATCTTCGGAGCTCCAAAGAAGATTTTCGGAACTCCGAAAAAGATTTTTGGACCTCCAAAGAAGATTTTCGGAGCTCCAAAGAAGATTTTCGGAGCTCCAAAGATGATCTTCGGAGCTCCGAAAAAGATTTTCGGAGCTCCAAAAAAGATCTTCGGACCTCCAAAAAAGATCTTCGGAGCTCCGGAGATGATGTATCTGCCTCCCGGCCCGTACCCAGCATGAATGTACGGTATCACGGGGCGGAAAAAGGAGTCAACGGCTCAAAAATGAGCCGCCCGCCGCAATTCGAAGTATTGTCGATCCTCCGGGGTTCGTGGTAAAATACGTATTGTATGAAAAGGATAGCCTTCTGTTTAGTGTTCCCGCTGTTATGGGCCTGCGCCGGGGCTCCCGGTCCCGGTCCCGGCCATGATACCTACTATGTCATGGCCGGGGGCAGCGACCGCAACGACGGGCTTTCGGAACAAACGCCCTTTCGATCGCTTTTTAAAGCCCTGGTGATGGTAGCGGAGGGTCCCGTTAAAACCGTTACGGTGATCGGCGCCCTTGATCTGGCCAGCGAGCAGTCTTCAAATAACGAGCGGGTTTTTCTTATCCAGGGTACGGGCAGGGATCCGGTTCTTATCCGGGGAAAATCTTCCGGCCCGGAGCCGGCGGCGCTTTCCGCCGCGGGCAGCGGCCGCCGGGTTATTCTGGTCAAGGGTGTTGTGAACGTCCGTTTTGAGGAAATAGAAATTTCCGGGGGAACCGCTTCCGGCGACGGCGGCGGCGGCATGGAAATCGGCCCCGGAGCGCTGGTTACCCTGGGATCCGGCGCGGTACTTCGGGACAACAGTTCCGGCAGTATCGGCGGCGGCGTGGTCATTGCCCCCGGGGGCGCGTTTACCCTTGACGGCGGCAGAATTCTCAATAACCGCTCCGAAGGGGTGGGCGGGGGAGTCGCGGTGGTGGGAAAGACCAGCGTCCTGGCTTTCAGGGGCGGCGAAATTTCCGAAAACCACGGCCAGGGCGGCGGCGGCGTCGCGGTGTCCCAGGACGCGAACTTTATCTTTTCCGGCGGCATTATCCGGGACAATACGGCGGATTTTGCCGGCGGCGGGGTGATGGCCGGCCAGAACGGGATATTTACCATGGAGGGGGGAGTTCTCCGGGGCAACCGGTCCGCCGGTTCCGGGGGCGGCGTCGCCCTGCTGGTCGGGGGGAATGTTACCCTCAAGGGCGGCGAGATCCACGGCAACCGGGCGGCGGAACACGGCGGCGGCATTGCTTCCGATGAATCCAGCGTTATTACCGTCCAGGGGGGCTATGTCTCCGCCAACCGGGCGGCCTCCCGGGGCGGGGGGATCTTTACCGCGGGCTCCTTTGTTAAGTCCGGGGGGACGATTTACGGAAACGATGTGCCCGAGGACGAATCCAATGCCGCTCCCTCCGGGGCCGCGGTGTTTGTGTACCGTGATGACGAGGTATATAAAATCCGGGAAAAAAGCGCCGGGGAAAATCTTATTTTGGACAGTTCCGCGGATGACGGCTGGGCTGCCGACTAGGTCACTCCGTCCGTCTGACCGCCTTATAAAGATCCTCCCGGCTTAGTTCCACCCAAAGGGGCCTTCCGTGGGGGCACCGGGGAAGGCTCCCGTTTTTACCCAGGGCCAGCGCCGCTTCGGCCATGGCCAGGGCGGCGGCGTCGTCCAGATAGCCGCCGTCCTTGATCGCCGCCTTGCAGGACGCCGTGGCGGCCCAGCGTTCGGCGATATTTTCCCCCGCGTCCCGGAGGGAAAGGATATTTTTTACCGTTTCGCCGTCGTCGAGTTTCCATCCCGCGGGGAGCGCTTCGATGCGCCAGGTTCCGCCGCCTTCGCTTTCCAGAACGATGCCGAGTTTTGCCAGTTCTTCCCGCCGGGTTTGAAGAAAGCTATCCTCCCCGGCGCTGCCGGTGGTAAAGGGGATAGCCACCAGCAGTTCCTGGGTTGTGACGGGACCCGCCAGAAAATGGTTGTAGAGGAGCCGTTCATGGGCGGCGTGCTGGTCGATTAAAAAAAGCCGCTCCCCCTTTTCCACGATGATAAAGAGGCCGAAGGCCCGGCCGATAAGCCGGGGCGAACCATACGCCGCCGCCGGTTCCGCAACCGTATCCGGCAGGTCCCCTTCGTATACGCCGTATGCGCCCTCCGGGGGATTATAGGGCCTTGTTCCGGGAAGCGGGGCAAAGTCATTCCGCCGTTCCAGCAGCGCCGTCATGGCCAGGGCCCGGGGGGAGCCGAAGTTCAGTTCGCTTTCCTCCGGGCCCCGGGCCGCGGAGAAAGCGCCGCCGGCGGGGACGGTCCGGCCCGCGTACTCCCGGAGGGCGCTGCTGACCGCGTGGTGAATCGCCCCGGAATCGGCAAAGCGGACCTCCCGTTTTGCGGGGTGGACGTTAAAGTCGGCCAGCGCGGGATCCACTTCCACAAACACCGCCCCCAGGGGATGGCTTCCGTTGGGGAAAAAACCCTGGAGGCCGTATTCCAGGGCCTGCATAAGGCCGAAGTCCTGGATCCGCCGCCTGTTGGCAAAGATATACTGCTGCCGCCGGTCCTGGCGGTACAGTTCGGGGCCGCCGAAAATGACCGTTACCGTAAAGCCCCGGCCTTCCGCTTCGACGGTATGGAGAAACCGCCCTTCGCCGCCGGACAGCAAAAGTTCGGCGAAGCGGTTTTTGAGGCCCGCAGGTTCGGCGGCGCTGCCCGCGGATTCGGCGGCGGATTCCGGCGCGCCGCCGGCGGGAATTTCGGGTCCCTCCGGCGCGGGTTCCGTCCGGGGCAGCAGATGCAGTTTGAGTACGCCGTCCTGGGCGAAGCGGAAGGATACTCCGGGAAAGGCCAGGGCTTTTTCCACCAGGACCTGCCTGCACAGGGCCGTTTCGCCGGCTTCCCGTTTCAGAAAACGCCTGCGGGCGGGGATGGCGGCGAAGAGGCCGAAGGCCCTGACGCTGGTTCCCCTGGTGCGGCGGCTCTGCCGTGTTTCCCCCGTGCCGGTATCCAGCAGCCAGGCTTCCCCGCCGCCGGTACCGGTTAGTATTTCAAGCCGGGCCACCGCGGCGGCGGCGGCCAGGGCTTCGCCCCGGAAGCCCAGGGTGGTAGAGCGGGAAAGATCGTCCAGGGATTGAATTTTGCTGGTGGCGTGGCTTTGAACGCAGAGTTCCAGATCGGCACGGTCCATCCCCCGTCCGTCATCGATTACTTCGACCTTGTTCATGCCGCCGCTTTCAATGGAAAGCTCAATCCGGCCCGCTCCGGCGTCAAGGGCGTTATCGATAAATTCCCGGACCAGCGCCGCGGGCCGTTCGATAACTTCGCCGGCGGCGATCTTTTGCGCTTCCGCCGGAGGCAGGATCCGGATCATTCGCCGCCGAAAAGATCCAGCTCGGGGCTGTCCTGGGCTTTCGCGTCGGGAGCGTTAAGGAGTATCTCGATGCGGCTTTCAATTTTTTCCAGATCCTTTTCCAGGGAACGGGCCAGTTTGATTCCCTCTTCAAAGGCTTTAAGGGCCTCTTCCAGGGGAATGTCGGTCCTCCGGATGGTTTCACCCAGGGTTTCCAGGTTTAAAAGCCGTTCTTCAAAGTTTTTCATAACCGCCCTTAGTATACCCCGTTTAGGGGATACTGTCCTCCGTTTTTTCTGTTCTGGCTTTAACCAGTCCCGCCAGCAGCCGTATCGAAAGCCCGTCCCCGGCCAGGGCGTCTTCCGGGCGGCGTAAAACCAGGCCGGTCCGTTCGTTGGTTACCACCGAAAAGCCCCGTTCCAGTACCGCCAGGGGGCTGCCCGCTTCCAGCCGGGCCGCTGCCAGTTCGGCCCGCCGGCGGTAACCGGCAATCCGTTCCGTCAGGCTTTTCAGGATCGCCTCCTTGGCGTCGTCAAAGCGGACCAGGGCCGGCTGCAGGATTGCCCGGAAGCGCCGTTCCAGATCGTCGATACCGAAAGGTTTTGCCAGAAGCCGGGCCCGGTCTATTCGGGCTTTGACGGCGCCGCCGAGTGTTTCCTTAAGCGCCCCGATCCGCAGGCGCGTTTCGTTCCGGCTGGCGCTGACCAGCTCCGCCGCCGCCGAGGGGGTAGGGGCCCGGAGGTCCGCGGCCAAATCCGACAGGGCGTTGTCTATTTCGTGGCCCACCGCGCTGATCACGGGAATATCCGATTCCGCCACGGCCCGGACCACAACTTCTTCGGAAAAGGGCAGCAGATCCTCCAGGGAACCGCCCCCCCGGCCTACAATAAGCACCTCCGCCAGGTTCCACCGGTTGGCCTGTTCTATCCGCCGGGCAATGACCGGCGCCGCGTCAACCCCCTGTACCGGAGCGGGAAGGATAATGATCCTGATCCCCTCTGCCCGGCGTTTTAAAATGTTAAGGATATCCTGGACCGCCGCCCCGGTGGGAGAGCTGACCACCCCCACGGTTTCGGGAAACCGGGGGATGGGTTTTTTCCGTTCCGGGTCAAAAAGCCCTTCCGCGGCCAGGGCCCGCTTCCGGTTTTCCAGCATTGCCAGGATGTTTCCGGCTCCCGCAAGTTCCATATCTTCGCAGACCAGCTGGTAATTTCCCCGCTGGGGGTATACGGAGATCCGCCCCCGGGCCCGGAGGAGCATGCCGTCCCTGGGTTCAAACCCCAGGAAGGGCATGCGGTTTTTAAACATCACCCCGTCGATTTTCGCCCCCGGGTCTTTGAGGGAAAAGTACAGATGTCCCGTACTGGAAGGGCGGCAGTTGGAAAGCTCCCCCTCCACCAGTACCTGGGGAAATCCGTTTTCAAGACTGGCCTGAATAAGGCCGGTTAATTCGGAAACGGTATATTTTTGCGGAGCCTCGCCGGTAAACCGCGGGTACATGGGGGGTCAGAACTCCGGTTTAGGGACATGCCGCACTATCGGATTCCTGGCCGCCGCGGTTTCGTCCAGCCGGCCCACGGGGGTCGTGTGGGGCGCTTCCCTAAGGAGTTCCGGCCGGGTTCCGGCTTCTTCGGCAATGGCCTTAAGGGCCAGGGCAAAGGCTTCCAGGGTTTCTTTGCTTTCCGTCTCGGTGGGCTCCGCCATAAAGGCCTCCCTGACGATGAGGGGAAAGTATACCGTGGGCGGATGAAAACCGTAGTCGATCAGCCGCTTGGCGATGTCGATGGTATGGATACCGTTTCCCAAATCCGGAGACGCGGTAAATTCGTGCATGCAGGGACGATCCGCCCCATAGGGAACAGGGTAGTCGTCTTTGACGAGGGCCCGCAGATAATTGGCGTTGAGCACCGCGTATTCCGAAACCCGCTTAAGTCCCGCGGCCCCCAGGGTTCTGACATACGCATAGGCCCGGGCCAGGACGGAAAAATTTCCGTTAAAGGCCTTGAGCCGGCCGATGGACTGCCGGGGCCGCTCCAGCCGGTAACGGCTGTCCGGCTCCGCCGGACAGCCGCCGGGACTTTTGCCGGCCACCGGACCGGGAAGGAAGGGACAGAGGGTTTTTCCCGCCATCACCGCTCCCGCTCCGGGGCCGCCGCCGCCGTGGGGGGTGGAAAAGGTTTTGTGGAGGTTAAGGTGCATAACGTCAAAGCCCAGGTCCGCGGGCTTTACGATCCCCATGAGGGCGTTCATATTGGCCCCGTCGCCGTAGACCAGGCCCCCCGCTTCGTGGATCATGGCGGTGATCACGGCGATATTTTTTTCAAAAAGCCCCAGGGTACCGGGGTTGGTGATCATCAGCCCCGCGAGGTCCGCCGCTTTGCCGCCGGATACCGCTTCTTCCAGGGCGGCCATGTCCACCGCGCCGGAGGCGTCGGAGGGAATCGTTTCGGTACCGAAGCCCGCCATGGTACAGGTAGCGGGGTTGGTACCGTGGGCGGAATCGGGGATCAGCACCCGTTTCCGTTCCCTGTCTCCCCGGCTCAGGTGCCAGGCGCGGATCATCAGGATCCCCGCCAGTTCGCCCTGGGCTCCCGCGGCGGCCTGGAGGGAACATCCTTCAAAACCCGTCACCGCCTTGAGGGCTTCCTGGAGCCGGTACATCAGCTCCAGGTTTCCCTGGTTTCCCGAATCGGGAACCAGGGGATGGGAAAGGCGGAAGCCCCGGAACGAGGCGGCCTCTTCGTTCATCCTGGGGTTGTACTTCATGGTACAGGACCCCAGGGGATAGAACTGGCCGTCGACGGAAAAATTTTTACGGGAAAGCCGGGTAAAGTGGCGGACCACCGCCGCCTCGTCCAGTTCGGGCAGGAAGAGGTCTTTCCGGGCCAGTTTTTCCGGCAGGGGCGTTTCGGGAACATCCGCTTCGGGAAGGATCACCCCGGATCTTCCCGGGGAACTTTCTTCATAAACGGTAGGTGTTTCGTATACATTCATTTGCAGAGCTCCCCCAGGGCGGCGGCAAGGGCGTCGATGTCCTCCCTGGAATTCATCTCGGTTACACAGACCAGGAGGGCGTTTTCTTCGCCGGGGAAATACCGGCCCAGGGGAAGCCCCGGCACAATTCCCTTTTTACCCAGGGCCTCAAAAGCCTCTTCCGCCGTTTTTCCCGCCGGAAGCCGGACGGTAAATTCCCTGAAGAAATCGGATACTCCCTCCGCGGCGCTGAAACCCGGAAGGGAAGCAATCCGGGAGGCCGCGTAGCGGGAACGGTTCCAGCAGAGTTCCGCCGTTTTGCGCAGCCCCGTTTTTCCCATGAGGGAAAGGTAGATACAGGAACGGAGCATGGAAAGCCCCTGGTTGGAACAGATATTGGACAGGGCCCGTTCCCGGCGGATGTGCTGTTCCCGGGCGGAAAGGGTCAGGACATAACCCCGCCTTCCCCGGGCGTCCCGGGCCTCGCCCGCGATACGGCCGGGAATCTTCCGCATCAGCTCCCGGGTAACCGCCATGATTCCAAGCAGGGGGCCGCCGTAGTTCATGTCGTTCCCCAGGCTTTGGCCTTCGGCGGTGACAATGTCCGCCCCGTATTCGCCGGGACTTTTAAGGAGGCCGCACATAATCGGATCCGCGTGGACGATAAAGAGGCCCCCGGCCCGGTGGATCGCTTCGGCCGCGCCGTCCAGGCTGGGGATGGTTCCAAAAAAGTCCGGATACGCCGCCACCAGACAGGCGGGGGAATCCCCTTTTTTAAGGCTTTCCCCGGGAGGGCCGGTATATTCTTCCACCAGGGGATGGTACGCGGAAAGGTACAGGGCAAGGACTTCCTTGTATTCCGGGTGAAGGGCGGCGGGGATCAGTACCCGCGCTTCCGCCTCGCCCTTTTGCTTAAGGGCGATGATCACCGCCTCCGCCAGGGCTGTCGCGCCGTCATAGTGGCCGGCGTTGACCACGTCCATGCCGAAAAGGGCGGCAACCATGCTCTGGTATTCAAAAATGGCCTGGAGGGTTCCCTGGCTGACTTCGGCCTGGTAGGGGGTATAGGCGGTAAGAAATTCCCCCCGGGACGCCAGGGCGCTTACCGCGGCGGGAATAAAGTGGCGGTACAATCCCCCGCCGAGAAACCAGCGGCGGTTTCCCGCGTGGATGTTCCGGTCCGCCATCGCGGAAATTTCCCGCAGGACTTCGGCCTCGCTTTTTCCCCCTTCCATGTTCAGCGGGGGAAAGCGGTACGCGTCGGGGATCTCGCGGAAAAGTTCTTCCAGGGAGCCGATGCCCAGAAACCGGAGCATCTCTTCCCGCTGGGTATCGGTTACGGGGATGTAGGGCACCTATTTCTCCAGCGCTGCGGTTTTTTCATAGTCTTCGGGTGAAAGGAGGCTGTCGAATTCCCGCGGATTTTCCGGCGCCACCTTAACAAACCATCCGGTACCGTAACAGTCTTTGTTAACCGTCTCCGGCGCGGAAGCCAGTTCTTCGTTAACGGCGCTGATCTTTCCCGACACGGGAAGGTAGAGATCGCTCGCCGCCTTGACGGACTCTACCACTCCGAAGGATGCGCCGGCCTTAAAGCTGACGCCGGGTTTGGGCAGATCCACAAACACGATGTCTCCCAGGCTCTGCTGGGCATGATCGGAAATCCCTATGACGATAAGGTCCCCTTCCTTTCGGGCCCACTCATGGGTTTTCGCGTAACGGGCATTGGTATCGAGCTTCACTTTTTCCTCCCCAAACTATGGTCTGCGGCGAACGCCGTTTTTACGATTTTCTCCGGTATACCGGCATATAAAGCGGGCGCTTTACCACTTCCGCTTCTTTGGCGGCGCCCCGGATTTCCACGGCAAGTTTTGTTCCTGCCCGGGTGTATTCCGGCGGGATAAAGACATTGGCCGAATAGGTTCCCGTGGTAGGGCAGAACATGCCCGCCGCCGCCGTACCGATTTTTTCCCCCGCGGGATTCAGTACCGGATACCCGGTCCGGGGAACGCCGCCGAGGACGTTGACCGTTGCCAGCTTTTTTGTGATCCCCGCGGCCTTTTGGGCCAGGAGGGCTTCTTTGCCGAAAAAATCCTTGGTAAAATCGCAGGCCCAGGAAAGAAGCGCTTCCAGGGGGGTAATGCCGGGGTCTATCTCGTGGCCGTGGAGGGGCATCCCCGCCTCAAAGCGGAGGGAATCCCGGGCGGCGAGGCCGACGGGTCCCGCGTCGATGCCCGCGGAGGCGGCTTCGGCAAGGATCGCTTCCCAGACAGCTAAGGCTTTGTCCGCGGCGTAAAAAAGTTCCGCCCCGTCTTCGCCGGTATAGCCGGTCCGTCCTGCCCGGACGGGAATCCCCGCCAGGGTTACGGTCCCCATGGCCGCCCGGGGTATGGAAGAAACGGCCCCTGCGGTTCCCGCAAGCCGGTCCAGGAGCTCCACCGCCCGGGGGCCCTGGACGGCGATCATACAGGTTTCCCCGGAGATGTCCCGCAGGGTAATGCCCCCGGGCAGTTTTTCGGTAAGCCATGCCAGGTCGGTTTCCCGGTTGCCGGCGTTAACCACCACCAGCCAGGGATCTTTCCCCCCGGGGTCTTTTCCCCAAGCTTCCCCCTCGGCCAGGCGGTAGATAAAGAGATCGTCGATAACGCCCCCCCGGTCGTTCAGGAGGAGGCTGTACCGGGCTTCCCCGGCCTTCATGTCCAGGACGGGGCCGCTTACCAGCGCGGAGAGAGCTTCCCCCGCGCCGCCGCCGGACACAATCAGCCGGCCCATGTGATCCACGTCAAAGAGGCCTGCGGACCGGCGGCACAGCCGGTGTTCTTCCACGGCCCCGGCGGTGTAGTGAATGGGCATGTCGAACCCCGCAAAGGGAGCAAAACGGGCCCCGGCTTTTTCGTGCCAGGGATGGAGCCGGGTGGTTTTCATGGATCAAGAGTACCCCGGAAAGCGGGATCGTGTAAATGGCGTAACCTTTGCAAGATTTAACGCGGCGCAATTCGCCCCTTGCCGCGGAAGCGCCGGACATGATACCTTTGATCCGTGAAGGCCGCAATCATTTTTGGTTCCCCCTCCGACAGGGTTGTTATGCAAAAGGCCGCCGATGTTCTGCGGAGCTTTGACATCGCCTTTTCTTCCCATGTGGTTTCCGCCCACCGGGCGCCGGAGCTGCTTGAGGAAGTGCTGGCGGAACTGGAAGGGGACGGAACGGAAGTTATCATTGCGGGGGCGGGGCTGGCGGCCCATCTGCCGGGGGTCATTGCCGGCAGGACCCTGGTGCCGGTGATTGGGGTGCCCATTGCGGCGGGGACCCTGGGCGGCATGGACGCGCTTTTCTCCATCGTTCAAATGCCCAAGCCGGTGCCGGTGGCGGCGGTGGGGGTGGATAACGGAGCCAACGCGGCATACCTGGCGGCGGAAATCCTCAGTTTAAAATATCCTGGATTGAAAAAAAAACTTGCCGATTTCAGAACAACCACAAAGATGAATTCAAAACAGGAAAGCAGAATCGATTTGTAGCGGGAGGATATTATGGCGGACAAGAATGTGGAAAAGAAAGCGCTGCTCTATGAGGGAAAGGCAAAGCAGGTATACGAAACCTCCAACCGGGATCTGGTGATTATTCATTTTAAGGATGACGCCACCGCGTTCAACGGGGAGAAAAAGGGCCTGATCGAAGACAAGGGCATTATTAACAACAAACTTTCGGCAAGTTTTTTCCGCCTTTTGGAATCGGCGGGGGTGGCCACCCATTTTGTAACGCGGATCAATGACCGGGACATGCTCTGCAGAAACGTTAAGATTATTCCCCTGGAAGTAATCGTCCGCAATGTGGCTGCCGGTTCCCTGGCAAAACGGACGGGCCAGGCGGAGGGAACGGCGCTGGACAAACCCCTGGTGGAGCTGACCTATAAGGACGATGCCAAAGGAGATCCCCTGGTTACCAAAGAACAGGCCGTTTCCATGGGGGCCGCCGGTCCGGAAGAAATCGACACCATCTGTGGACTGGCCCTGCAGGTTAACGATATCCTGTACCCTTATCTGCTGGAAAAAAAACTTACGCTCATTGACTTTAAACTGGAGTTCGGCCGGTCCGAAGAACAGATAGTGCTGGCCGACGAAATTTCTCCCGACACCTGTCGTTTCTGGGATTCGGAAACCGGAGAAAAACTCGACAAGGATCGTTTCCGCCGGGATCTGGGCGGAGCAAAAGAAGCCTACATGGAAGTCTGGAACCGGGTGGGAGATTTCAGGCTTTCCGGCGTATAGCATGGGCCTTCGCGAGGAGTGCGGCGTCTTTGGGGTATACTGTAAAGACCCGGATAAGGAAGCCGTTCCCCTGGTGTACTACGGCCTCCTTTCGCTGCAGCACCGGGGCCAGGAAAGCGCGGGCATCGCCGCGGTACAGCCCGGGGCGGACGGGAAGGCCGAAAACGTCATCGAGTGCCGCAGGGGCATGGGCCTGGTGGGAGAAGTCTTTGGCGGGGAAAGCCTTTCCCTGCTGAGGGGTTCCGCCGCGCTGGGCCATGTCCGGTACTCTACCTCCGGCTCCAGCTGCCTGGAAAACGCCCAGCCCTTTGTAAGCCGTTTTAAGCTTGGCTCCATTGCGGTAGCGCATAACGGTACGCTGACCAATGCCGACGTGGTCCGCGAACTGCTGGAAGACGCCGGAGCCGGTTTTACCTCTTCCAGCGACAGTGAAGTAATCGTCAACCTGATAGCAAAAAACTACAAAAAGGGGCTGGAAAAGGCCTTAACCGATACGATCAAGTTTATCAAGGGCTCCTATGCCCTGGCGGTGCTTACCGGCGATGCCCTGGTGGGGGCCAGGGATCCCAACGGCATCCGGCCCCTCTGCCTGGGCAAGATGGACGGCGGCTGGATCCTGTCCAGCGAATCCTGCGCCATCGACGCCGTGGGGGGCGAATTTGTCAGGGACATAGAGCCGGGCGAAATGGTGATCATCCGGCAGGGAGATGTTCTTTCCTTTACCTTCAGCGAAAAAACCAGGCGGGCGGTCTGCTCCTTTGAGTATGTATATTTTGCCCGGCCCGACAGCGTGATTGATTCGGTGGATGTTTACGGGGCGCGGATCCGGGCAGGGGAAATTCTGGGCCGGGAATCCGCGGCCAGCGCGGATCTGGTAATCGGCGTTCCCGATTCGGGAATCCCCGCGGCCATAGGCTACGGCAGAGCAACGGGAACACCCTTCGGACTGGGCATCGTAAAAAGCAAGTACGTGGGCCGGACTTTTATTGCGCCGAACCAAAGCCTGCGGGAACGGGCCGTTTCGGTAAAGCACAATGTTATTGAAAGCGAAGTCCGGAATAAACGGGTAGTGATCATCGACGATTCCATTGTCAGGGGTACCACTTCCCGGCGGCTGGTTTCCATACTGAAAGCCGCGGGAGCAAAGGAAGTTCATATCCGGATCTGTTCGCCGCCGGTGCGTTTTCCCTGCTATTTTGGAATCGACACTCCCCACCGCCGGGACCTTATCAGCAATATGAACAACGCCAGCGAATTATGTTCGTCCCTGGGAGCGGACAGTCTTGCTTTTATCAGCGTAGAAGGACTCCTGGAATCCATCGATCCCCGGGATCTTTGCCCCGATGCCCGGCAGAACACGTCCGGCTTCAACGGCAGGGAAGACGGTTACTGCCTTGGCTGCTTTACGGGGGAATACCCCATTCCGGTTCCCGGCGAAGACAGATAAAAAAATCCGCGCATAAGAACCTCTCCAGGATGCCAGAGATTATCGGCATGAGCGACCGGTTTGAAGTTTACCGCGGTTTCCTCACCCCGTCAGTTACTTCTGCCTGCCTTCGTTTTCTTTCCTGGCTTTGTTTTTTTTCTGGCGCTTAAGCAAAGATTCGGCCTTGGCCAGAATTTCCTTTTTTTGTTCCGCCGATAATTTGTTAAAACAGGCAAATAATCTTGCCGCTTCCGTATTTTCGTCCATGGTGACAGCTCCGGAAAATTTACTAAGTAACGATTATAAAATGATATAGCAATAAAATCAATATAATAAATTTTCAAACCAAAATTGCTTGAAAACCGGATTTTAATTTGTTATCGTTAAAGTGTGGATCAAAAAACTTTTGAAAAAGTAAACCAGCGTATCAAGCAGCTTCGCAAGGCTCTGAACATGACCCAGGCGGGCTTTTCGCAGGTGATCTCTCTTTCAAGCGGATACCTGGCGGGAATAGAAACTGAAAAGCGTAAAGTCAATGACAGGATCATTAAGCTGATCTGTTCTTCTTTTAACGCCAACGAAAACTGGCTGCGCCGGGGTGACGGGGAGATATTTGCCCAGAACGACGATAAGCAGTTTATCAAACTGGTAGGATTGTTCAGAGAACTGGAACCCAGATACCAGGATTATATTTTTAAAGAAATAAGCCTCCTCCTGAAAATGCAGATTGACGGCGACGACAGTCAGAAAAGCGATTCTCCGGAGTAGAAAATATAACCGCATCTTCAGCGCCGTTCCCTTTAAAATTTTTTTACCCCCCTTCAAAATTCGTAAAGCTTTTTGAAAATTCGTTTTTGATTAGTATATTCTATTCCAGGAGGTACTGACGTATGCGGTTAAAAGTAATTTCCCATGGGGACAACATAGCCATGGTTTTTGATCAAAAACTCAGGGACAAACTCAAGCTTACCCCGGACACCGAATTTGAATACCGGACCGAAGGAACACGGCTTATTCTGTATCCCCAGAACGGCAGCCTGGAAACCGCGGAATCCGGGGTTTTATAGCCGGAACGCCGGCGGCCTGTATCACAGGCCCGGCCTTAATGCCTTGGTAAAAAGGCCTTCTTCTGATACACTTGATTCCGAAAACTTATGAACTACAGGGAAGCGGGCGTTAACATTGAAGAGGGCTACCGGGCGGTAGACACATACCGGGGACTGGCCGCGGGAACACTGGGAAGCCTTCGGGACGCGGTGCTCAACGGTATCGGCAGTTTTGCCGGCATGCTTTCCTTAAAAAATATTCCCGCCTTTCCCTCCATGGAAGAGCCGGTTCTGGTCTGCGGAACCGACGGCGTGGGAACCAAGCTTGATATTGCCTTTAAAATGCAAAAATACGACACCGTCGGCATTGACTGCACGGCCATGTGCGTCAACGATATACTATGCCACGGCGCCCGGCCCCTTTTTTTTCTGGATTACCTGGCCTGCGGGAAACTTGACGCCGGCATCGCCTCGGAGCTGGTCAGGGGCGTTGCCGCGGGCTGCCGTGAAACGGGCTGCGTCCTCCTGGGAGGGGAAACAGCCGAGATGCCCGGCTTTTATGACGAAGGAAAGTACGATCTTGCGGGTTTTGCCGTGGGGATCGCGGACCGTCACAGGATCGTTAACGGCGCCGCAATTCGGGAAGGGGACGCCCTTCTGGGGCTTGCTTCCTCGGGCCCCCATTCCAACGGCTTTAGCCTTATCCGAAAGGTAATCCCTATCCTGGAAGAGGATTTCGGCGGCATGCCCATAGGCAGGGCCCTTTTGGAGCCGACCCGCATCTATGTTAAGCCGGTGCTGGAACTGCTGGAAAAACTGCCCCTCCACGGCATGGCCCACATTACCGGCGGCGGTTTTTATGAAAACATTCCCCGGATGTTTGCCGGGCGCCGCTTTGACGCGGTGATCCAAAACAAGCGCTGGACCATCCCCCCGATCTTTAACCGTATCGCCTACAGCGCCGCCTGCGGCGCCGCGGCCCTGAACAAAACCGGCGCCGGCGCGGAATCCGCGGGGGCCGAACTCCTTGCGGAAGACTCCGCCCTGCGCAGGATGATGTTCAACACCTTTAATATGGGAATCGGTTTTGTGATCGCCCTGGACAGGGCGGATCTTCCCCGGGCCGTTGAATTGCTGGATAACCGCGGTTTCCCCGCGTGGGAAATCGGAACGGTAACGGCCGGCTCCGGCCAGGTCCGCTTCGAGTGAGGATCCTTGTTTTGGTTTCGGGAAGCGGAACCAACCTTCAGGCCCTTATCGACGCGGAAAAGAACGGCCGCTTTGCATCGACCGGCGGATCGGGCCGGATTGCCGCGGTACTTTCCGGCAGGGCCGGCGTTTATGCCCTGGAACGGGCCCGGGCCGCGGGAATCCCCGCCCTCACCGAAGAACCGGACCGGGGGCTGCCGAAAGAGGAGCGGAGGCGGGAACTGTCGGATCGGATCCTCCGCGTTGCTCGGGAACAAAACGCCGGTCTTTTGGTCCTGGCGGGATTTCTTTCAATTTTGGAGGGGGACATTATCAGCGGGTACGCGGGAAGGATCATCAACCTCCATCCTTCCCTGCTTCCCAAATACGGCGGAGAGGGCATGTACGGCGGCAGGGTCCACCGGGCGGTTCTTGCCGCGGGGGAAAAAGAATCCGGCTGCACGGTCCACATTGTAGACTCCGGCGCCGACACCGGGCCCGTTCTGCTCCAGCGGAAAGTGCCGGTTCTGGAGGGGGACACGCCGGAAACCCTGGCGGAACGGATACGCCCGGAAGAACACATTGCCATTGTGGACGCGGTGGCGGCTATGATACCCCGTTTGACAAAGACAATCAGATAAGGAGAAGGGATGAAGCGGGCTCTTATCAGCGTATTCAACAAGGAAGGGATCCTTGATCTGGCGGCCCGGCTAAGCGGGGCCGGCTGGGAAATTCTTTCTACCGGAGGCACTTCAAAGTATCTGCGGGAAAACAAAATTCCCGTTACCGACGTTGCTTCGGTGACGGGCTTTCCCGAATGTCTGGACGGCAGGGTCAAGACCCTGCATCCCGCGGTCCACGCGGGACTTTTGGCCCGGAGGGACGAAAAGTCCCACAGGGCAGCCCTGGAAAAGCTTGGTATAGGAACTATTGACCTGGTCTGCGTGAACCTTTATCCCTTTTTCGAAAAAGCCCGGGCGGGCCTTTCCCTGGAAGAAACGATAGAGTTTATCGACATCGGCGGTCCCGCGATGCTCCGCTCCGCGGCAAAGAACTACCGGGACGTGATTGTCCTTACCGACCCCGCGGACTATGCCGCGCTTACCGGCGGCCTTGACAACCCCGGCCTTTCCGGCAGTTTCAGGAAGCGGCTGGCGGGAAAAGTCTTTGACCTCACCTCCGCCTATGACGCCGCCGTAGCCCGGTATCTTTTGGGGATGGACCCGCCGGAGCCGGCCGGGCCCTTGGCAGGATCAGCGGAACCGTCCGAATCGCCGGCAGGGGAAGCCGCCGCGGAAACGGAGGATGAGCCGTATCCGGAGTTCTGGCCCCTGGCCCTGAAAAAAAGCGGGAAGCTCCGGTACGGCGAAAACGGACACCAGTCCGCGGCGCTGTATCTTTCCACCGGCGGGGCCGGATCGTTAGGCGCTATTGAACAGCTGGGCGGCAAGGATCTGGGGTACAACAATATCCGGGACTTGGACCTGGCCTGGAAAACGGTCTGCGCCTTCGGCTTTCCCCCGGAAAGAAAACTCCCCGCGGGGGAAGAAACGCTCCGGCGCTTGGGCATCGCGGAAGGCGGCGGGTTTCCCGTGTGCTGCGTAGCGGTAAAACACAATACCCCCTGCGGCGCCGCGCTGGGAACAACGCCGGCCGGGGCATATGAAAAAACCTATAGCTGCGATCCGGTTTCGATCTTCGGCGGCGTTGTGGCGTTCAACGCGCCGGTGGACCCGGCGACAGCGTCAAGGCTGGCGGAACTGTTTCTGGAAATCATCGCCGCCCCGGATTTTGATCCCGGCGCCCTGGAAATCTTAAGGGGGAAAAAAAATCTGCGGATCCTAAAAATGGGCCGCGCTCCCCGGGACCACACCGAATGTATCTCGGTGGACGGCGGTCTTCTGGTTCAGGAAACGGACCGGAAATTGCTGGAAAAGTGGGACCCGGTAACCGCCGCCGCGCCGGATCCCGGGGATCTGGCCGATATGGTTTTCGGTATGCGGCTGGTTGGTTACGTTAAAAGCAACGCCATCGCGGTTATTAAGGACCGCTCCGTTCCGGGCATCGGGGGGGGGCAGACAAACCGTATCTGGGCGGCGGAACAGGCCCTGAGCCGGAGCGCCGCGGCAATCAAAGCCGCCGCGGAAAATCCCGCCCTGGCCGGAACAGCCTTCGCCGACGGAAAGCCGGCCCGGGTCCTGGCCTCGGACGCGTTCTTTCCCTTCCCCGACGTGGTGGAAGCCGCCGCCGCCGCGGGGATTAAAGCGATCATCCAGCCCGGCGGGTCTATTCGGGATAAAGAATCGGTAGAAGCCTGCAACCGTCACGGCATCGCCATGGTGTTTACCGGAACGCGGCACTTTAAACATTGACATGCTTCGCGGATAGCCGTAAAAAATTTTGGGCCGCCGTGCTAAAGATGTAAACTACCGCAGCGAAAAGCGTACCGGGTAGCGGTACCGGACCGCCGCGGTTTCCCCGTCCGCCAGGGCGGGGCTTCCCCGCAGGCCCGTAAAGGCCCGGACCGCGGCTTCGCCGAAACCCCGGTCCGGGGGATCCTCCTTCAGCAGCGATACGTTCCGGACCAGTCCCCGGGCGTCCACAAAAAGTTCCAGATACACCGTGCCCTCCAGCCCCGCCCGCCGGGCTATGGGGGGATAGGTAAGCTTTTTTCGGATCTCTTCCTCGGAAAATTTCGGCAGGACGGAAATTAAATGCATGGGGAGGAAATCACCCGGTTCTCCGCCTCCCCCGGACACGGTCCCTTCGGCAAGCTCCGCTTCGGTAAATTGTTCCGCCGTCATCGCTGCCGCCGTCAGTGACGACGGCGCCGCTGCCGGGGAAACCGGCGGGGAAGGGGAAGCGGGGGCCTCTTCCCGAAGGTCGGTAAGTTTTATCACCGCCGGCATATCCGGCCCGGTTTTGACGGCGGTTTTTACGGTAAAGACCGCGCCGAAGAGGACCGCCAGATGCAGGGCGGCGGCGATAAAAAATGAAAGGACCGCGGTTTTACTCATCCCCCACCACAAAACTTACCGCCCGGTACTGAAGCAGCTGGAGGAGCTCCACCACGCCGTTCACCGCCCGGTAGGGAGTATTCCGGTCGGCGATGATGTGTACCCGGGTATCCGGCGCGCCGCGGTACAGTTCCCCCAAAGCGTTTTCCACCGCCGCGCCCTCCGCGGGAACTCCGTCCAGGTACAGGCCGCCGTTCCGGTCGATCCACAGTTCCAGGTTTTTGTCCGCGCCGGTCCGTTTGGCGGTTTCCGCTTCGGGATAATCGATCGGTACTTCCCTGCGGTAATTGATCAGCGAGACCAGCATAATGAAAATAAGGAGGAGAAAGGCCACGTCCGACATGGCGTTCATGGGGATCAGGGGCGTCCTCCGTTCCCTGCGGAGCTTCACCGGGATCCTCCATTCCCGGCCCCGCCGGGTTCCGGGCCTGTCTCCGGTTCCATGGTAAGGGAAAAATTTTCCACCCCCAGGCCCCGGGCCAGATCGATAAAGGAAACCACGCTCTGCCAGGGAGCGCCGCCGTTAACGGAGAGGGCCACCGCCATGGCGGGCCGTTCCGCCGCCAGGGCGCGGATCTTTCCGGACGCTTCGCCGGCGGTGACGCTGTTCCCCTGGAAGAACAGCCTTCCCCGTCCGTCCAGGCTGAACCGGAGCAGATCGCCGGACTTAACGGTGGTGACCGAACCCTTCCGGGGCAGATTCATCAGGAACCCGCGGTTCACGTTGAATCCGGCGATGACAATAAAATAGATGATCAACAGAAAGGCCATGTCCGAAAGGGCGCTGGAATTTTCGATGCTTCCCCGTTTGCGTCGGCGGAGGGTGATCTTCGGGGACCGGCGGATCATTCCGTCCCGCCGGTGTAGCCGCCGCCGGTACTGCCGTTATTGCCGTCAACGCTATTGCCGGCAGCGCCGCTATGAGCGCCGCTGCCGGCAGTGGCGGCGTTCCCGGTTTTTACCAGGGCGGTGATGAGCTCCGAACAGACTTTTTCCGTCCGTACCGAAAAGCGGTCCACGATGCTGGAAAGGATGTAGTGGG
>JAISDG010000202.1 GCA_031265015.1 Spirochaetaceae bacterium
TCACGAGGTTCGTTCTGCAAGGAAATTATTAACTGCGGGGTCTACTACCATTTTGCTGCTGGCGTTACCAATTCTAACCGCCCTAAAGGGCGGGGTATTAGACCCCACTGCGAATAAAACAAAGCTGCCGCGCCGCCGCCGTCCTTCACGGCGGCGGTACCCGCGGCAACGGCACGCGCCGATGGCGCTTGAGAGGAGTTTTCATGAAAAAAAGCATAGTACTGGTTTGCTGCGTCCTGGCGGCCTTCCTGGTTTCCTGCGGGCATTCTGTTAACCGGGTGGACGCGGACACCCGGATTGATTTAAGCGGTTACTGGAACGATACGGATCTGCGGCTGGCCAGCGATTCCCTGATAAAGGCCTGCCTGGAAACCCCCCGGATTAGCCAGTTTGATACGACCAGGGGAAAGCTGCCGGTGATTATCGTAGGGACCTTTAAAAATGCCAGCGATGAGCATATTGATACCTCGATCCTGTCCCAGCGGCTGGAAGCGTCCATTCTGAACAGCGGCAAGGCCGAATTTGTCGCCTCCGGGGATCTCCGCAGTGAAATCCGGGCGGAACGGGAAGATCAGCAGCAGGGATATACCGATGACGCCACCGTGGCCGCCCTGGGCAGGGAAACGGGGGCCGATTTTATCATGACCGGTTCGGTAAAAACCATTGTGGACCGTTACGATAAAACGGCTACCAGAAGTTACTTTATCACCGCGGAATTAACCGATATAACCACCAACCGCAGGGTCTGGATCGGCGAGTATAACGAGATAAAAAAAGTTATCAGAAATCCTTCGGTTAAGCCCTAAAGGTCCTTGGTCCATGAAGTTCCTCCGGCATGCCGCGCCGGGCGCGGCTCGCCGAACGAAGATTCTCCGGGCGCTGTCCGCGGTACTGATGCTTCTGGCGCTCGTTTCCTGCGCCACCGTTGATCCCTATGTTCCGGTGGATCAGCTGGTGGAGCAGGAATATTTCCCCCAAAGCGCCGATACCCTTGAAGATCACCGTAAAACGATCTACCGGAACAAGGATCAGGTTTTGTACTACCTTGATAAGGGGATGTTGACCCACTATGCGGGAAAGTACGAAGATTCTTCGGCTTTGCTGGAAAGCGGGGAAAAGGCTATCGAGGCGAATTTTGCCGTCAGCATCAGCCAGGAAATCGGAACGGTACTGCTGAATGACCGGACCAGGGAATATGACGGAGAGGATTACGAAGACATCTACCTAAATGCATTTAATGCCCTTAATTATTACCACCGGAACAACATGGATGAAGCCCTGGTGGAAATAAGGCGGATGAACAACAAGCTGAGGGATCTTTCGGTTAAATACGGCGTTCTTATGACCAATATGCAGAAGCTTGCCCTGGACAACGATGCGGAAATTCCCCCCAACCCCGAGGCGCCGGTGCGGTTCAGCGATTCCGCCCTGGGCCGGTATTTGGGGATGCTCTTTTACCGGGGGGCGGGTCTCTGGGACGACGCCCGCATCGATCAGCGCCAGCTCCAGGTTGCCATGGCCGACGCCCCGGCGGTCTATACAAACCCCGTACCCTCTTCCGTGCAGGATGAGCTGGCCATACCAAACGGTATGGCCCGGCTGAATGTTATCGGATTTGCCGGACGTTCTCCGGTAAAAACCGAAGAAGTTATCCGTATACCCCTGGGGTATAACTGGATTAAAATTGCTCTGCCGGTGATGACTCCCCGCCGGTCCCAGGTTGCCTCTATTGAGGTTGTCATGGATTCCGGGGAACGGTTTAGCCTGGAACTGCTTGAAGATCTAGGCGTTGTGGTGAGAGCCACCTTTGTCCAGAAAAAAAGTCTTATCTATACCAAGTCGGTTATCAGGGCCTCCGTTAAAGGGGTAACCGCCGCCGCATTCAGCGCCGCGGCGGAATCGTCGTCGGAAAATGCGGGCCTTTTTTCGCTGCTCAGCCTGGGAACCCAGGTGCTTGCCGAAGCAAGCGAACAGGCGGATCTGCGGGTTGCCAGGTATTTTCCGGGAAAAGCCTATGTGGGGGGGATCAATCTGGATCCGGGGATATATTCGTTTTCGGTTAACTATTACGGGGAAGGCGGAAGAATACTTGCCTCCCGGCGGCATGAAAATATGCGGATTAGGGTAAATGCCCTGAATTTGACGGAGGATGTATGTTTAAAGTAAAAAGCGCCGCCGTTAACGGCGCTGCGGCGGCATTGGCGGCGGTTCTTCTTTCCTGTACGGGCGCTCCCATTCCAAGGGAACGGCCTGGAGCGGAACCTCCCTGGGTGGCGGATCCCTATGCCGTGTATAACAGGGCCGTATATATCGCCGCGGTGGGCTACGGGACTACCCGGGATACGGCGGAAAAGGCTGCGCTGACCAATTTGACATCGATCTTTGGGCAGTCCATTACCAGCGAATCCCAGGCCACCTATAACTATTCCCGGGCGGTGGAAGCAAGCAGTTCCGCCTGGGTGGAAAAATCCGATATTGCCCAGGCGGTTAAGACCTCCGTAGCCATGGATACCCTTATCGGCGCGGAAATAAAGGATATATGGAGGGGGCCGGACGGCACCCACTATGCCGCGGCGGTTATGGACAAGGCAAAGACAAACCTGATTTACAGCGAATTGATGCAGCAAAACCTGGGAACCATCGACAGGCTTACCGCGTTAAGCGAAGCGGAAAAACAAAGTTTTGAAGGGTTTATCAATTACTATCAGGCGGCAAGCCTGGCGGACGCCAACCAGGTTTTTGCCAATGTCAGAAACGTTATCAGCCCCGGTTCCATGCTGGGAGAAAACCTGAAAACGGGAAATGACTACCGGGTAGAAGCCGCCCAGATAGCAAAAAACATCCCCGTGGCGGTAACCGTGGATGATGACCGGCAGAACAGGATTAGGAGCGCCTTTTCCGCGGTCCTTACCGGCGCGGGGTTTCGTACCGGCGGCAACAATTCACGGTATGCTCTTAAGGCGGTCCTGACCCTGGAAGAAGTGACCTTCATCAATAATCCCTACCGGTGGATCCGGTATATGGTAGACGCAAACCTTGTTGATACTTCGACGGGGGTTGTGCTGTTCCCCTACAATGTCAATGACCGGGAAGGACACACCAGTCTTTCCGAAGCGGAAAACAGGGCGCTCCGGGCGGCGGAAACCAGGATAAAAAACAATTACATGGATGCCCTGGGAGCTTTTTTGACGGAAGGGCCAAAAAACTAAAACATGCCGGGGTATTACCGCGAAAACCAGGAATATATCGATACCCTGCCATCCTGGGCCCAGGAATTTGCCTACAAGTACGGATCGAAAACGGCAAACCTCTACATACTGCACGGCAATATCCGGGATTTTCTTCCCCACCGGAGCAATGCGGGAGAATTTACCTTTACCCGGATTCAGGATTATATAGCGGAGTATATCTTTGGAAACCGGGACATCATTGTCTTTTATGACCGATCCAGCGGGGTTGTGTTTCTGAACGAAGAAATGGCCCTGGACTACCAAAAGTGCATGGCGGGGAAATATCCCGACATTGAAGACCCGTCGGAATTTATGTCTACCAATCCCGAAGAAAGCTTCTTTTATCTGGAAAAGTATTTTCTGGCGCGGATCCCCAGGGACCGGCGGGAACACTGCCGCATGGTGATGATTATCGACTATGCGGAAACGATTGTTCCCCCCGGCGACCTGGGCCGGTATAACGAAGAAGACCGCTTTTGCCTGGTAACGCTAAACCGCTGGGCGGTGAATCCCCTGTTTATCCAGGGTGATATTTCAATCATCCTTTTAACGGAAAATCTTGCCGATATTTCACCGCGCCTTGCGGGGTCTCCCGCAACGGTTAAGGTAAACGTTCCCTTCCCCGATGAGGCGGTGCGGAAAAGTTTTTTGGACTCAAAACTCAAAGAAGGTAAGCTGATCCTTGACCGGGGACTGGGTACCGCCCAGGTAGCATCGGTAACCGGCGGCCTTAATTTAATGAACCTGAACCGCCTTGTTTTGGAAAATTTTGAAACGACCGAGATACTTACCCTTAACTACCTGCGCCGGAAAAAAAAGGAAATTATCGAAACCGAAGCCCTGGGGCTTCTGGAATTTCTTGAAACAAACTACGCCCTTTCCCATGTTTCGGGTCATAGCTTTGTTAAAAAGCGTTTTAAGAACGCCGCCAGGGCGATTAAAAAAGGCCGCTTCGACGTACTTCCCATGGGCTATCTTATTGCGGGTCCGGTGGGTACGGGGAAAAGTTTTATGGTCGGCGCCTTTGCCGGGGAAATCGGCATCCCCATGGTCAGGTTTCGGAATTTCCGTTCCAAATGGCAGGGGGATACCGAATCCAACCTGGAGCGGATCCTCAACATCCTTGCTTCTATGGCTCCCGTGGCAGTGATGATCGATGAAGCCGATGCTTTTCTGGGGGACCGGGATCAGGAGGGGGATTCGGGAACCAGTAACCGGGTCTTCGCCCAGATTGCCAGCTTTATGGGCAACACCGAATACCGGGGAAAGATCATCTGGTTTCTGATTACCTGCCGTCCCGATCTGGTTCCCATTGACCTGAAACGCCAGGGCCGGGCGGAAGAACATCTGGCCCTGTTCTATCCCGAAACCGAAAGCGAGCGGGAAGACCTGTTTCAAACTCTGGTCAAAAAGCTTGATCTTGATATAAGGAATTTTCCCGTTCCGGAACTTTTTAGAAAGTTCAAGCACGAATACTCGGGCGCCGATCTGGAGGCCCTCCTTATCCGGGCCAAGCTGCTTGCCGCCATGGATGACCGGGTCTATATAAAAAGAGGGGACATGGAAGAAGCCATGTCCGATTTTGTTCCCGCCGCATATCCCCACGAAATAGAACTACAGAACCTGGTAGCTACCGTGGAATGTACTTCCAAGGAAATGCTCCCGGACCGGCTGCGGAAAAAGGCCCGGCCGGAACTGATAAAAGAAATCCAGGAGCTCAAGATGCTGCTGGGAGAGCGGGGATGAAGGGTAATTTGCCGGGATTAAAGGCCGTGGCCTTTGATTTGGACGGAACCCTCTATCCGAATTACCGTCTCTATTGCCGGGTGCTCCTTTCGGTCCTTGCTCATCCCCGGTTTTTTTATGCCTTTACCCGGGTCCGGCATAGACTGCACCGCCGGGAAGGTCCCCCATCCGGGGACCGCCCGGTTCCTCTTGTTTCCGGCGCTTCCTTTTGCGACATCCAGGCCGCCATGATGGGAACTATTCTGGGGCAGGATCCCCGGCAGGTAAAAGAACAGGTGGAGCGGTTGATTTACCGCCGCTGGGAAGAGCGGTTTTCCCGGATCAGGCTTTTTCCCTATGTCCGGGAAACCTTGTCCCTGTTCCGAGGGGCGGGGCTCAAGCTGGGCCTGCTTTCGGATTTCCCCCCGGCCCGTAAAGTGTCGCTGCTTAGGCTGGACGGTTTTTTCGATATCCTCCTTTCCACGGAGGATACCGGGGCCCTGAAACCTTCCCCCCTTCCCTTTGCCGCTCTGATAGAGGCATTGTCCTGCAGGCCGGAAGAGATTCTCTATGTGGGGAACAGTCCCCGGTTTGACATCGCCGGAGCCGGGGCCGCGGGCATGAAAACGGCCCTGATCAGGCGGAGCATCCTGAGTACCGGCTGTCGTCCGGCATGTTCCCGGGGGCCGGGGGGGCATCAGGCCCGGGCGGATTTTGTTTTCCGGGACTATCGTCAATTGCGGAAATATGTGTTAGGGTAATGGCAATGGGCATAGTAACAGTGGGAAACCTGATAGTCCTGGGTCTTTGCCTGGCAGCCATTTTCGCGGTGCGCTATATGGACAGGCACAACCGTTCGGTGGATTTGGCCCGGGAATACGGCCGGCGGCTTAAGGATGATCTGGCTTCTTTTGCGGAAGAAAAGGCCGCGCTGGTTAAGGATAACGGCCTGCTTCTGGATGTCCAGATGAGTTCCACCAAAGAAGCGCTCAACCGCCTGACCCAGGCCAACGCGGAATTACAGGAAAAAGCGGAAACGATAGCGGGACGGATCGACGACGTGGCCCGGATAGGAGACAGGATCAGCGCTTACGACAGCTCCATGGAAGAGCTTGTCAGGATGGCCGCCAGGGTTGAGGAAAACATGAACCGGCTCCGGGAAAAAACGGCGCTGGTGGAACAGACGGCAAAAAAAACCGGCGAAATAGAAGGCCGGTTCGGGAAACTGGAAAAGAATCTGGACGGCCTGGAAAGCCGGTTTGAGCGGGAAAACGCCGCTTCCCTGGAAAGAACGGCGGAGGCCCTTATTTCCCAGGTCCGTTCCGGCGTAGAAGATCTCCAGGCCGCCGCGGAGACCGTGGAACGGCAGGTGGAGCAGCACCGGGAAGCGGTGGACCGGATAGAAGCGGACCGGAAAGCCCTGCTTGAACGGGATGTGGACATCATCAATAAAACCCTGGCCGAAGCCCTGGAGCGGGCCGGCAGCCGGGCCGATAAGCTTGAAGAAGCGGCCCTGGTTAAACTGCGGGAAGAGGCTATGTCCAGGGTCCGCCGGTTCCAGGATACGGTGGAAGAAAAATTCAGGGGATACCACGAAAACGCCAAAGCCGGAATTGCCGAAATCCAGGTAATGATAAAAGAGTATCAGGAAAGCTGGAAAAAAGATCACGAAGAGCTGGAGCTTAAACAACAGGAATACCGGGCGGCCTGGCAGCGGGATCTGGAAGCTCTGGATGCCCTGGCCCTTTCCCAGCGTACCCGGTGGGAAGCCTCGGTAACGGACACGGAAGAGCGCATCGCCCGGCTGGGAGACACGCTGGAAGCCGGAACCATGGAGGCGGAGGAAAAGCTGCTCCGGGAACTGGACCGGCGGCTTGAGGAATACCGGGAAAACCAGAAGCGGCAGTGGGACCGCTTTGAAACCATGGCCGACGACGCCCAAAAACTTGACGGCCAGCTGCGCCTGATCATGGAAGATTCGGAGGCCCGGGTCCGCGGGGATTTTGCGGCTTTTGAAGAGGAACAGGCCCGAAACCGGGAACGCTTAAGCGCCGCGTTCGGTGAATCGCTGGAAACTTTTAAAGGGGAAATGGCCGCCCTGGAATCGGAGCTGACCGAACTGAAGAACCAGGCCGCCGGCAGGGTTTCCGAAAAACTACAGGTCTTCGAGGCCGATTTTTTTGCCGGTATTTCCCGGCGCAGTACGGAAATTGACGCCCGCCTGAACGAATGGCAGTCATCCATGGAACAAAAACTTGCCGCCCTGGGGGAAGAGGCGGAGGCGGCGCGGCACGATCTGGAACTGTCCTTTAGGGATGATCTCAACGCCCGGATAAACGAACAAAGCAAACAGCTCCTTCCCGGTCTTGAGCGGCTGAGGATAGACGCAACGGCCCTTCAGGAAAAAATACAGAACGGCCTGGATGAAACCGAAAGCCGGGTTTCCCGGCGCAGTACGGAAATTGACGGCCGTTTTAACGAATGGCAGTCGGCGCTGGAACAAAAACTTGCCGCCCTGGGGGAAGAGTCGGAGGCGGAACGGCG
>JAISDG010000003.1 GCA_031265015.1 Spirochaetaceae bacterium
CCTGACACCGTAACAGCCGCGGCTGCGGCAGAGTGCGGTCTACTACCCCCTTGGGGCGGAGAGGGTCATTGCTTTACCGCCAGCGCTTCCCAGGGTTCAAGATACCGGACCGGTTCCGCGACGCCCGCCGTTTCATTGTCCGGCGGAGTATGCCGGCCGGTATTGCTTGCCCCCACGGCGCCCCGCAGCAGGGATCGCTGGCGGGGGCCGAGTTTGAGCCGCCGGCCGGAAAAGTTAAGCGCCACGGTCCAGGTTTCGCCCGGCGGTCCAACCCGCGAAGACGCGGTTGGACCGCCCTGCCCGGCATGAGGGAGCGAGGCGGAATCCGCCGAAAACTCCGCCGGGCCACGGCGGTACATCATAAGCCGCCGGCCGGAAAAAAGCGGCGTAAAGGTTCCGTACGTAAGGGCGCCGCTTTCCGCCCGCATCCGGATCATTTTTTTGTAGTACGACAGAATCGAACCGGGATCATCTTTCTGCGCCTCATAGTTTATCCGCTTATGGTTGCCGTTGATTCCCAGCCAGGGCCCCGCTTCCCCGGGCCGACCGGTAAAGCCCGCGCCGGGCTCCCCGTTCCACTGGAAGGGGGTGCGGGCGTTGTCCCGGGAAGAAAGGCGCAGCCATTTCCACCGGATCGGCGCGGGGATAAACAGTTTTTTCATCAGCCGGTTCAGGTTATGGGTTTCTATGTCCTTTACCTGGTCCAGGCTTGTAAAGTCGAAATTAGTCATGCCGATTTCCTGACCCTGGTAAATAAAAGGGGTTCCCCGGAGGGTAAACTCCAGAGTGGCAAGAAGCTTGGCGCTCCGTTCCCAATAGCCCTGTAACGAATCGTCGCCATAATGGGACACGATGCGGCTTTGGTCATGGTTTTCCAGGTAAAGGGCGTTCCAGTCAAGACCCTGCTGCCATTTTGCAAGCCGCCGCAAAAGCCCGGAGGCCCTAAACTTTTTCGGTATGAACCGGGCAAAGCGCCGGTCCACTTCCAGGTGATCAAAATAAAACACCATGTCCAGTTCCCGCCGCGCTTCGCCGGAAAGGAGCCTTGCTTCGGCCAGTTCCACCATTGCCGTCTCGCCCACGGTAAAAACGCTTCCATCCCGGCCGGCGCTGTACGGGTCCAGTACTTCCCGGCGGAGGCGGCGCAGGATCTCGTGGTTTCCCTCCTGACAGAGGTAATGCTCTTTCCCGGTAAGCATAATGTTTTTCTTTCCATCGTCAAGGCTGGTCTTGTAAAGCGCATTGATCACGTCACAGCGGAAGCCCGCCACTCCCTTGTCAAGCCAGAAGACCAGTATCTTTTTTACTTCCTCGATTACCCGCGGGTTTTTATAATTCAGGTCCGGCTGTTTTTTGTGAAACAGATGAAGGTAGTATTCGCCCCGGACCCCGTCGAACTCCCAGGCGTCTTCCATAAAAAAACTCGTCCAGTTATTGGGCAGGTTTTTTCTGCCCCGCTTTTTTAAGCCCCCGGGATTTTTACCGGGTTTCCAGATATAGTAATCGGTGTAGGGATCTTCCCTCCGGCGGCTTTTCTGAAACCACCCATGTTCGTCGGAGGTATGGTTCACCACCAGATCCATGATGATCCGGAGGCCCCGCTTTTTTGCTTCCGCGATAAGGCGCTCCATGTCCGCCATGGTTCCGAAGAGGGGATCGATGCCGCGGTAATCGCTGATGTCATAGCCGTTGTCGATCTGGGGGGAAGGGTACATCGGCGAAAGCCACAGTCCCTTCACTCCCAGCGCCGCAAGTTCATCCAGGCGGCTTATGATGCCGGGAATATCCCCAATGCCGTCGCCGTTGGAATCCTGGAAACTCCTGGGGTAGATCTGATATATAACGGCTTCTTTCCACCATTCATTCATATCTGTCTCCTCAAACTTCAAGTATATACCAAAACACAAACGGCGGCCACGGGAAGGACCGGTTTTTCCCGCCGCGGGGGTACAGGATTGTACGCCGGCTGCATGGATTATTATACACAGCGGCACTGCATTTCAGATACCCCGCTCTTTCACAGCCCGCCATCCGGAACACCGTGTTGCATAATCATGGCGTGTGTATTATGATGTGCATTGGAGGATAAAAATGAGAACAAATATCGTTTTGGATGACGCATTAGTTGAAGAAGCTTTCAAATTTTCACAAACAGTTTCCACAAAAAGGGAATTAATTGAAACTGCTTTGAGGGAGTATGTGAATACCAGGAAAAGAAAAAATTTGAAAGAATTAAAGGGGAAAATAAAGTTTAGGGCGGATTATGATTATAAAAGAATGAGGGAAATGAAATGATCATAATAGATACCTCCATCTTAATAGGATATTTTAAAGGAATAGAAATTCCTCCCTATGATAAAATGGATTTTATTATTGACAACGATATCCCTTATGGAATTGATAATCATATTTACCTGGAATTATTGCAGGGATCAAAAAATGAATCGAAATATGATATTTTGAGAGAATATTTAAACACGTTACCTTTTTACGAATTGAGATATGGAAAGAAATCATACGAAAATGCTGTACAGTTGAATATAAAGTGCAGAGAACAAGGGATAACCATAAGAAGCACAATTGATTTAATAATTGCCGAAACAGCGTTAGAAAACAATTTATACATATTGCATAATGATAACGATTATACAAATATGGCAAAGGTAATAACGGAATTAAAAATGTATTAAAACACGGCCAGCTTCGCATACTTCGGCAACTTCGCTGCCGCGGCCTGTTTACGCCTCCAGCGGACGGCTCGTGAACTGCCGGAATGTCAGGCGACATTCGACCAGAAAGATATATTTTTTACTTGACAAACTGTTTAAAGGGCGCCATTATAGAATCATGAAATCCGCGAAAATGGGAATTTTTTTTGTATTTCTGTTCTTTATAATTGCAAATTTACACCCGTCGACCGGGCGTGATACGGAAGTCACCTGCCCTTTATGCGGCGCCACGGTTTCTTACTGGAAACAATTCTCATACTCAATATTTACTTATGGATTAGATTTAAAGCCAATAGGAGCAGCGCGTATACCTCAGCCGGTACCAAGGTGTGAAAATTGCGGTTTTGTATTTATTGAAGAATATTTTACGGATGACGAAATAAATATTTTACGAAGTCATATAATCGACGAAAGTATTTTTTCCGGAAGAGAAAACCTCCCGAAGTATTACTATTTGGCATTTGAACTGGAATTGTTGGGTAATAAGAATTATGATGAAATGCTTTATTTTTATGTTTGCGCTGTCTGGGAATACAGCTTTAATAAAATGGCGGTCGAATACATGGAAAAAAATGAGGTAGAAAATACACGGGGAATAAATTTTGATATAACTATATTCAGGTTTTTAATGCAGGAAGCAGTTAAAAAAATAAATGCCATGAGTACCATATCCGAACAATATAACAATATGCAATTAGTTAAACTTGATTTTCTAAGAAGATTAGGCCTGTTTGAGGAATCCAAAATGCTAAGTGAAGATATAAAAAATAATGAAATAATATACCAGGGAATTGTGGTGGATATAATTGAATACCAAATGGAATTAATAAAAAACAAAGATATCGATGAGCACTATCTTGAAGAGATTAAGAAAGAATAGTCGAATGGGACCTGAGGATCCCCGGAAATAATTTTACCAGCGCCGGGATCAGCGTGGCCGCGCAGATGGCGGATACCGCCACCCCCAGGGCGCCGACCAGCGACAGGGTCTTAACTACCCGGGCGGCCCCGGCGCCCACAAACAAAAAGGGGAGCGCCCCGCCTACGGTGGTTCCCGCGGTAGCCGCCAGGACGGGAAGCCGTTTTCTGAAAATCCGGTAAAAGGATCCCGCCGTCTGCACAGCCGACAATGCCCGCATAGCCGGCGCGGCCTTCATGTCCTGCAGATGATCCGCCACCAGGACCGCCGCGTTAACCGCCATCCCCGATACCGCCACAAAGGCCGCGGCGCTTACTTCGCTCAGGGGATAGGCCCCCAAAACCATCCACAGCGCGGGAACAGCCAGCGAAGGAGGAACCACCGCCATAACTGCCAGGGGAAAGGTAAAGGATTCCTTAAACGCGGCAATCAGCATGTAACACAGCAGCAGGGCCAGAACAAAAAGACCGGCCTGGGCGGTAACCCCGCCCGCGGCTTTGATCGCTTCGGGATCAAAGTCGACGCTGTAACCCGGCGGCAGATCCAGCCGGGACAGGGTTTCCATCACCCTGTCCCGGACCCTGCGGGGATCCTCGGGGGCGGTCCTGATGGAAAAGGACGCGCAGCGCCGGCGATCCTCCCGCTGAATCGACGAAGCATCCCGGCCCGTTTCCGCGGTAACCAGGGAATCCAGCGTCAGCGGGGTTCCGGTCCGGTCTTCATTCCTGATGAGTATATCGAACACCCCTTCTCTGCCGGTAACTTCCGTTCCGCCCCGGATCCGTACATCGGTTTCGGCGGCATACTCCGCGGAGCCTTCGAACGAATCCCCGGCCATGCGCTTATAGGCCACCGGTCCGTGAATAGTACGCCTGACCGCTTCTCCGATGCTGCCGTAGGACATGCCGCCAAAGGCCAGTTTATCCCGCTCCGCCTCCAGATCCAGCCGGGGGCTTCCGTCCTTAAAGTGCAGTACCGTTTCCGAAACGCCCTCCAGGGCCGAACATATCCGGCCCGCTTCCGCGGCCAGTTCCTGACAGCGTTTTTCTTCGTCGCCGGAAATCCTGATCCGCCAGCTGCGCTCGTTTCCCCGGGTCTCCACCAGGTACACAAAGCCGCCGGGAGGAGAAAGGGAACGTATCCATTCCCGGACCGTTTTTTCCTTGACCAAAAGCGGATCAAAGCCGGTCATGACCGACCCCGTTCCCGTCCGGGCTACGGTCTGGACGCTCTCAATACCGGGATACTGTTTCAGTTCGTCCGCATAGGAAGCCAGCAGCCTGTCGGTTTCAGAAATGTGAAGACCGCCGTCAAATTCAGCCTGGGCATAGACGTAATCCCCCGAGTCCCCCTGTTCCACATCCGCGCCCTTCAAAACCAGGGAGACACAGCCCAGGACCGTTATCAGGATCCAGCCGCCAAGAACCGCCGCCGGTTTCCAAATCAGTGTTTCCATGACAAGCGCAAGACAGCGCCGGCAAAACCGCCCTCCGCGAAACGTCTGCCGGTAAAACAGCCGCCGGAACACGTGCCGACAACGGAACAGCCGGTTACACAGGCGGCGCTTACGAAAGCCGCGGTGTGTGGACTGTTCCGCGGCGGAAAAACGTCCCGGGGGGGAAAGTTTTTTCTCCGTCCCGGTCCAGAGGAAAAGCGGCGGCAGCAGGGTCAGGGCCAGAACCATGGCGGTAAAATTAACCGCGGCAATGGCCCAGGCCACGGAATTCATCCCCGTTTCCCGGCGGACCATCAGAGGCAGCAGGGCGGCGATGGTGGTAACCGAGCCGGAAATCAGGGGGAAGCGCAGCCGTTCCAGCGCTTTTCTTCCTTCCGCCGGGGAACGGCAGGAGCGGAAGTATTCGACGCTTAGAATGGAAGCGTCCACCGCCGCTCCGGCGCCGCAGGCAAGTCCCGCAAGAACCAGCTTGTCCGGCGGGCGGCCCAGCAGCGCAAGCAGGGCGGAAGAAAAAAAGCACGCCGCCGGTACGGTGAGGGCGCAAAAAAAGGGCGCGGAAAAAGAACTTCCCCTGCGGGAGCAGAGCAGCGCCGCCAGCAGCGCCACGCAACAGGCCCCCTGCAGGGCCGCCCCCATCACCGAACTGTAGGCTTTCCGCTCCGCCTCCCCCGCGTCGGAAAGGACGGTAAATTCCAGATCCCCGTACTTTGCCAGTTCTTCCCCAATCAGAAGAGAGAGTTTCCCCAGATCCGCGCCGTCACTGCCCATCACCGCGATCAGCGCCGCCTCTTTGCCGTTAAGCCGGGCCCGGCTTTCATAATCCCGTTCCTGTTCCGTAATATCCGCCAGATCCCGGAGGGGAACAAAATTTTTTCCGGTCCCCTCCCCGGAGGGAACGGCAACAAGGGCGTTTTTTAATTCACCGCTTATGCTGCCGTCGGTGCCGCCGGTTCCGTACCGGCCGTCCACCATGACCGGTATTTCCTGCGCGCCGCCGGTCCGGGAAAGACGGCGGAGCGTACCGCCGGGAAGGAGCGCGTCGTTATAGGACAGCGCCTTCGCCAGGGCCGCGGCGTCTATATTCCGGGCCAGGGCTTCTTCGCTCTTTAGGGTGATCACAATTTCCCTCAGCCCCGCGCCGGAGATTTCCACTTCCCCCGCGCCGGGCAGTCCTTCCAGGGCGGGCTTGATGATCTTTTCAAGGGCCATCCCCGGGGATTTTCCGCCGGAGGCAATAACCGCGGCGGTCCAGACCGGAACCCGGGAATCCCCCGAAGAGGCGATTTCCGGACGCTGGGCCGCGGAGGGAAGGGTTTCATACACCCGCTGGGCTGCCTCCCGTACCGCCTCGTAGCGGCCCCTGACCCGGCCTTCAAACCGGGCGATGATCCTCACCCTGCCGTTTTCACAGGAGCTGTAGATTCGCCGGACCCCCGCGATCCCCGACAGGGCGTTTTCCAGGGGGATCGCGGCAATCCGTTCCAGTTCCGCGGCGTCCATACCGTAAAAACGCTGGGTAACGGTAAAACTTTCATCCGCTTCCGCAGCTATGCCGCCGCCTGTACCGTTCCCCAGGGCCAGAATAAACGCGGAAGCCGCGCAGAGCCCCAGAAAAACGCACAGGGCCCGGCGGGGTTTAGAAAAATCAGCCATGGGATCTCCTCAAAAAACGGACCAGCGCCGGAGGCAGGGCAAAGAGGGTTAACAGGGTACACGCGGCGATCCCTCCCAGCATGGCCGCGGCCATGGACCGTTCACCGGCCCCCAAAGGAGTCAAGACCAGGGGCAGCAGGGCAAAGACCGTAGTCAGGGCGGTAGTGACCACCGGCCGGAAACGTTCCGCCGCGGCGGCATAGACTGCTTCCGCCGCTTCTATTCCCAGGGCCCGTTTTTCCGCGGCCAGCTCATAGAGGATCATGCCGCTGTTTACCGAAATTCCAAAAAGTACCATCAGGCCCAGGACCGACGACGAATCCAGTCCCGCGCCGGCAAGAAAAAGGGCCGGTCCCGCGCCGGCCAGGGAAAAGGGTATGGCCAGAAGCAAAACCAGGGGCAGGGTAAAGGATTCAAATTCCGCGCCCATGGTAAGGTAGAGGAGTACCAGCACCAGGATCACCGTTATGACCAGGGATATCCGGTACCGTTCAAAGGCGGACTCATCGGCCCGGCCGAATCCCCTTTCCTTTCCCGACGCGCAAAGTTCCGCGATATACTTTGAAAGGGCCCCGGCTTTCCCCGGTTCGGCCGAGGCCTCAAGGTAGAAAACGTCGCTGCGGTCCAGCCTGGCCAGAGCCGCGGGCGCTTCCCGGTATTCGATGCCCGCCAGGCTTCCCAGAAAGACCGGCCCGGTTTCGGTGACCGAAACCGGCAGGGCTTCCATGGCCGGAACTTCCAGGGCGGAAACTTTCAGTTTAAGGGCCCTTCCTTCCAGTTCCAGTTCTCCCGCGGTAAGTCCCTCCGCCGCGGCATAGAGGGCCCGGGCGGTCTCCGCGGTACTGATCCCCGCATAGGCGGAGGCTTCCCGGTCGGGCAGTACCCGCAGTTCCGGCCGGGAACCGGCGGGCCTTCTGGCAGTTAACGCGGCAAAAGCTTCCCGGCGGATCAGGGCCTCCGCTTCGGCGCTCCGTCTCTCCGCGTCTTCGGGACTGCGGCCCTTAACCGCCAGAACCGGGACGGAGGAAAGGCCCAGCAGTTTTTCCGTGGGATCCCGGGGAAACCGGGCCAGGGCCTCCCGGTTCGAAGCCAGCTTTTCGTTTACCAGGGCCAGGACCGCCTGGGGCTTGGGGGATAAAAAACCCGGAGGATCCAGCAGACAGCGGAAGGTAAAGGTTTCCCTCCGGTAATCAGGATCGGCGCGCCTTCCCGGATCATCCTCCTCCGAACCGGCCCGGCCGAACGCCAGCGCGACGCCCGGCGTTTCCCGGAGCTCCCGGCCCAGGGCGGAAGCCCCGGCAGCGATACTGTCCATGGCCGTTCCCGGAGGAAAGTTGAGGACCACTTCTACTTCAGCGGCATCGCCGGGGGCGATAAAACTTGCGGGCCTCGCGATTAACAGGGCAAGACCCGCGGCGCAGGCGAGGATCGCCCCTCCCGCCACCGGAAAGGGCCTGCCCAGGGAAAAGCGGAGCAGGGAAAGATAGCGGGTAAGTACGAAAGATGTTTCCCCGGGGCCGGAAGAAACCGGCCGGGCGGAGGTTTTGTTCCCGGCGGAAGATGCCGGGCGGACGCAGAACAGCGCAAACAGGGAGGGCAGGACAAACTGGGCGTAGAGCCATCCCGCGATAATGGAAACTACCAGGGAAACGGAAAGATCCCCGAAGAGGCTTCCCAGGGGGCCGGGCAGAAAGATGACCGGAACAAACACGATGACCGTAGTCAGGGTACCCCCAAAACTTGACGCGGCCACCGACGCCGCGGCCTCGCTCAGTTCACCGGCGGTACATTCCGCCGGATCCCGGAAAGATTTTCCGCCGGTGGGTTTTTCACCCAGGCGGCGGTGCAGCAGGTCCAGGATGATTACTGACGTGTCGGAAACCAGCCCTATCCCCATGGCGATGCCGGAAAGGCTCATGGAATTCAGGGATCGCCCCAGCGCCGCCAGGACTGCCAGGGAGGCCGCCATGGCCAGGGGCAGGGAAAGACCCGCGAGGACGCTGTAGCGGAAACTGCGCAGGGTAACCAGGAGTACCGCCATGACCGCCAGGGTTCCCAGCAGGGCGGAAATAAGGAGCTTCTGTAAGGCGGGAACTATGGACGCGGCGTCATCATAGATGATGGTGATTTCAGCGTCCCCCGCGAAGGAAGAGGCGGCCTCCTCCACCGCCTTTTTTACCGCCCGGGAAAGCCGTACCGGATCCGCGCCGGGCCGCCGGTATACTTCAAGGGCGGTATACTCGGCGGCTTCCGGCCCGGAGGCGGCAATAAACAGACTTTCCTTCCGGGCCTTTCCCCGGCCCAGGGTTCCCAGATCCCCCAGGGCAAAGGGACCGCTTCGGGAGGGCAGTACCAGCGCGCCCAGTTCCGCCTCCGTACCGGGCTTTCCCGCGCTGACTACCACCAGTTCCCGGTCCCCTTCCCTGGCGTTTCCCGCGGGGATGTTGGCGGTCTCCGCGGCAAGAATTTCCGCGACCGCGGCAGGGGGCAGTCCCCGGGAGAGAGCTTTGGGCAAATCGATCCGTACCTGGAGTTCCTCCTTTTCGCCGCCCGAAAGCATCACCGATCCCACTCCGTCAATCCGCCGGAGGATGGACCGGATTTCGTACTCGGCGAGGTTCCGGGCAAAGACCCCGCCCAGTTCCGACCGGACCGCCACAATAATCTGGGCCTCCTCGCCGGAATTGCCGGGAATCACCACAGGCTTGGAAGCCCCTTCGGGAAGGCTGGGGTACACGGCGTCAATCGCTTCCCGGACCAGCACCGAAGCCGCCCCCGAATCAACGCCCCAGCGGAAATCCAGCGCCGAAAGGGAAGCGCCGTCCCGGGAAACACTGCGGATCCGTTCCAGGCCCTTGACGGAAGAAAGGGCGTCTTCTATGGGAATGGTCAGGGCCTGCCGGATATCCGCGGCCCCCAGCCCCGGATACAGGGTTTCCACCGTGACCCGGGGAAAGGGGAATTCGGGCATCCGCTGCAGGGGAAGTACCGAAAGGGAAAAAGCCCCGCCGGTTAACAGGGCGGAAAGCAGCATGATTACCGACACGGGGCGGCGTACGCACAGTTCAATCGCGTTTTTCACGGGCCCTCACTTTAAGAGCAGTATGCGGTACGCTTCACCGCCGGCGTTGCCCAGGCTGTCGCTAAGCCCGGCCCCCACTTCTACCGTGACCATTCCCGTATAGGGCTTGTTGGTCAGTACTCCCCGGATTTCCACCCGGCAGAGCCCCTCCCATCCGGCCGCCGGATCGGACAGGGTAAAACCGGAGATCCTGATTTCCCGGGGCGAAAAAGACAAAGCCCCGTTGGTTGCGGTCATCCTGAAAACATTCATCAGCGAAAAGGTATCGACAACCGCCCCCGGGGAAAGGGCAAAATAGAGTTCTATCCAGGTACTCACCCCCGTATCAAAGGGATAGTACTCACCCCGGACCGGCAGATCGGCAAACTGATTCTCCGGGGTAAAGACCGCCAGATCCGCTCCCTCCGCCGCGCCGGGAAAGAGAGGAAAACGCATCCCCTTAAGAACCGGAGGGCTTGAAGCGCCGCCGTCCGCCCGGATATACCACAGTATCCGGGCAGCCATGGTATTGCCGGAACGGTCCCTGACCGTTTTTTCAAGACTCAGGGTAAAGGAACTGCCGTAGGCGGGGGCATCGGAAAACCGGTATACCAGGGTATCTTCATAACCTGGGGATGATTCCAGGATCATCCCCAGGGCCGGGGTACTGTCCAGGGCGGCGCCGACGGAGACGGTGTCCACGGGTTCGGAAAAAACCAGTTTCAGCCGGCAGGTTCTTTCCCATCCCCGGTTTTCCGAGGCCGAACCGTCAAAGGGTTCCAGAACCAGCGTGCTGTTTCCCTCCGGATCAACGGCGTAAGCGGCCAGGAGTTCCGGGCCCGTCCGATCCGTACCCGCCGAAAAATGGAGAACATAGGGCCGGCCCGTTTCCAGGTCCGCGGCGTCCGCCAGTTCCGTTCCCGCGCTCAGGCGGTACTCTCTATCGACAGTCCAGTTTTCCGAAGGAGTAAACACCGCCCGGCGGCCATCCCCTTCCAGGGCCCAAACCCCGGAAATGGCCGGGGAAAACGAAAGGTACTGCAGGGAGCTTCTGTCCATGGGGGAAGAAAAAAACAGTTCCACCGGGCCCCGCTCTTCCGCCATAATACCCCCATCCGGGGGAACCGTTTCCAGCAGCCGGGGCCGGGTTGTTCCGGGCCTGGTGGTAAAGGCCGCTTCAAACTGGCGTTCCAGGGAAAGACCCTTGGTATCCTGGGCGCCGGTTTTAAGGACGATAAGATAATCCCTGTCCGCCTCCAGGGGGGAAGCGGGATTAAAAATCATCCGGGAACCGGACCATGAAAAATGGCCGGATACGATCCGGGAATTTTCGCTGAGCGAAAAAGAGCGTTCCACGCTGGTCTTGTCCGGTTCCTGTGAAAAGGCCAGGGCCACCTCCAGCCCCGCAGGGTTATGGTAACCGTCGCCGGGACTCCAGGCGGCCACTTCAAAGGGACCGTCCCGGAGTATGTCACAGCCGGAACAAAGGAGCGCCGCAATAACCGGCGCCGCGGCCAGTAACGCCGCCGGCACCGTCCGCAGCATCACCGCCCGAACAACAGAAAGTGTTTTCATCATCATTATTCCCCCTCGATAAAAAAGAACATATCCTCTTTCAGGTACGATCCCCGGCCGTCGGAAATACCGTTCCGCCCGCCGGGGAGGACAAGCCGGTAGTAATGCCGTTCCGGAAGGACGTTTTGCTCAATGCCTTCCCACTGAACGATAAGAGTGTCCCCGGACCACCAGCGGACGGATCGGAGGCTGACCGGCGCTAAGGTGCCGGGGAAATAGGGTTCCAGCCTGATGGCCAAAACCGCGGCGGTTTGGGCGGAGCCCTCCAGGATATGGGAAAACCGCAGGGCCAGGGTGATGATGCCTTCGGGAAGGATCGTCTCCGCGGGATAGCTTCCGTTTTGTACCGGGCCGATGTTCCCCCGGCCCGCGTCCAGGGAAATCACCCGGAGGTAGGGAATGTCTACGGTAAAAGAAAAAGAAAATTCCGCGGCCATGGCCAGACCTCCCGTATCCCGGCTGTCCGCGGATACGTAAAGGGTATAGATTTTTTCCGGCTCCGGATCCCGGTCGGGGATAAACACCACCGTCAAGGGCGTCCACCCTTCGGTTCTTCCCGCCAGGGGCGGATCAAAGCGAACGGAACGCAGGACCGATTCATCCATGGCTTTGTTAAATTCTATTCCCAGGGCCTGATTATGGCCCAGGCCGTTTTCCGCAGCGGCGCCGGTTTTTATCCACCGGGATCCCGATTCGGGGCCGCCCCTGATCAGGGGATATACTTCCGTTACCCGGGGAAGAACCCTGTCCGCGTCGGTGACAAAGCTGCCGTTCATCCCTTTTCCCAGGGGAACGCCGCCGCGGCTCCGGGCCTTATCGCTCAAGGTCCAGCGGTAAACCGTCCAGGGCGCCAGGCTGTTTTTCGGGTGTACTTCCATCACCGTATCGTCGTCAAACCACCGCGGTTCTTTTTCGCCCACCCCTTCCAGGGAAAAGGCATCCGCGGTACTCTGCCTGTCCATGGGCCGGGAAAAAACGATCCTGACAAAGGCCCCTCCGCCGGAACTAACCCCCACGGAAGCGCCGTCCGCGGGGCTAAAACCAAGGCCGTAGGGAGCGGCTTCCCGGCTTAACGCGTAAAAGGGAACATGTTTGGATACCCGGTCTTCCCTGCCGTCCAGGGCATAGATCGTCCCCTCCAGGCTTAGGCTGTACCGGACCCCCGGCAGCCAGGGTTCCAGCGGATGAAAGTACAGAGTATCTCCCTGCCAGAGCGTGTCACCCCTGACGGCTCCCCCCGTGGAACCGACCGACAGGGCTTTCCGGGTTTCCAGGTGATCCATGGCGGTATCGAAGCGGACGCTCAAGGCGGTATTTTCCGTATCCAGAACGGTATTGTCCCCGCCGGGATAGATACTGAAACCAATGGGTTCAAGGTTGATAAAATTTTCGCACGATGCCAGCAGTACAATCCAGACGGCCCGAACAAGTACGGGCCGAACAAGTACGGAACAGCCGGCGGCCCGGAGCGGGGGTACGCGGCTATTCGGGAATAACACGGCTTCCTTCCTTTAAGTACGCTTCGGGTTTTAATACCACCACTTCCCCCGGGGCAAGCCCCGAAAGGACCTCCCGTTCGCCATCCGCGGCGGAGGGACCGAAGCGGACCTTCCGTTCCGATACCCGGCCCTGGGTTACGGCAAAGACCGTACCCTCGTCGTCCTGCCGGTTGATGACGGCGCTTTCGGGAACCGTCAGCGCCTTCCGTTCTTCACCCAGGTGTACCGTAACCCGGGCAAACATGCCGGGCTTCAGTTTGTTTTCCGCCGCCCCCGTGACCGAAGGGGGCAGCAGGACCCGGACGGTAAAGGTAAAGGATTGGCTGTCCGCCTGGGGCGAAACCAGATCCACCGAACCCTCATAAACCGCTTCCCCCACGCCGACCCGGGCGCTCATGCCTTTGCGGAGCCGGAGGGCGTCGGATTCCCGGAGGGAAAAGAGCACGTAGAGGGAACCGGTATCCATCAGGGTGACAAGCTTGTCTTCCTTTTTTATCCGTTCCCCTTCCTCAAAATACCGGGCTCCCACGGTTCCCGCGGCGGGGCTGTAAACGGTCAGTTCCGACCGGGCAATGCGTACCGATTCCAGTTCCTTTTCCGCCGCTTCCAGCTGGGCTCCGGCGGCTTCAAGTTCCGAACGGAGGGTGGAAACGGCCAGGCCGATCAGCGCCGCCTGCCGTTCGTTTTCCGAAGCAAAGCCCTCCGCGGGAAGCAGCCCCGCGGCCGCCAGGTCCCGGTCCCGCAGGCCCACGGTCCGGATCTCCAGGTCCCGTTCCATAAGCCGGAACTGTTCTTCCGCCCCGGACAGGGCAAAACGCCCTTCCCGGACTGCTTCGCCGCTTAAGCCTCCCTCGGTATAAAGGGTTTCCTGGTCCTCCTGCTTGCGGCGCTGTTCCTCCAGAACCTTTGCCGCCTGGACAAGTTCCGCCCCGGCCCGGGCAATGCCCAGGAGTTCCGCCTCTGCGGAAAACTCCCCTTCCAGCAGCCGGGACCGGGCAAGCCGTAAGGCCGCCTGGGCCTGGGTCAGGGAATTTTCCGCCCTGGCCGCGGCCAGTTCCAGCTGGACATTTTCCAGGTCCGCGATCCGCGCCCCCTTAGCCACGCTGTCCCCTTCACGGCGGTAAAGCCGGCGGACCGTTCCGTCCTGAAGCGCGGTTACATCAACCTTGGTAAAGAACGAAAGGGCCCCAAAGCCGGAAACTTCCTCGGCCAGAATTTTTTCCGCCGCGGCGGCAACTTTTACTTTGGGCACATAGCCCTCCGAAGAGGCCTGGGCCTTTCCGCAGGAAAGAACAGTTCCCAGCAGCGCCAGGGACAAACACACACAGATACCGGTACGCATAACAACTCCTCTATAACAAGCGGCGCCGCCGCTTACGGTAATCGAACAGCAACACGTGGTAATGACAACCCCTTATTTACCGGCCAGTCTCCGCAGGTTTCCCGGAGGGACGCCGGCAAAGCGTTCCAGCGTCCGCTCCGCTTCCAGCAGGGCCGCGGCGGCTTCGGCGGCTTCCACCTCTTTTTTTGCCAGTTCGATCCGCTCCTCCATCAGCTCTATCCGGGTAATCCGGCCCAGGGAGAGAAGAACCTCGCTTAAACGGTACTTTTCCCCGGCCAGTTCCAGGGCTTCCACCGCCAGGGCCCGGCGCTTTTCGGCCAGGGCCAGATTGTTTACCTCCAGCGCCGCTTCCCGCCCCAGCTGTTCAAGGCCCCGGCGGTAATTTTCCCGCTCCAGGACCAGGGCCAGGGTTGTCTGTTTGGCCCCCAAACCGGAAGCGGGATCCGGCAGGGGGCTCAGGGAGGTCTGGACCCTGGCGGTTTTGTCGTAGGGCGGCTCCCATCCGGCGGCCCCGCCCGCTCCGGCGTTAAACCAGGGGGATGAAAAATTAACCGAAAAACCCAGGCTCCAGCTGTGCCGGGTAAGGGGATAGCGCTGGCCGCTGAGGGAAAAACTTCCCGTGGCCTTCACCGTGGGAATCCAGGTACGGGAAGCGATCTTGGCTTCTATTTCCTTCTGCATGATCGAGTGGAGCATCCGGCCAAGATCGGGATTGCCGCCGGCCGCCAGACGCCGGACCGTTTCCGCGGCGGGAACAAAAGCAGGCCGGTGAATGTCCATCCGCTCCGAAAGTTCCGGCATTTCCCCAAGCCCCAGAAGGTCCGCAAACAGCTCTTCCTGATTTTCCAGCTGGAGGACCAGGGACCGCAGTTCCAGTTCCGCTTCCTTAACGGTGATCTCCGCCTGGACCAGATCCAGGGCAATCACCATGCCCAGGGCCAGTTCTTCTTTCATGATACGCCGCTGTTCCCCCAGGGACGCCAAAGCTTCCTGGCGGATGGCGATGATCATCCGGGAAGCAAGCAGCTGCCGGTAGGCGGAAAGGGCGCTTTCAACCAGCGCCGATTCATCCTGGCTCAGCTGATCCGAAAAGAGAACCAGTTCCGCCCGTTCAAGCTGCCGGGAGGCCCGGGTTCTTCCGCCGTCAAATACAAGCTGTTCCAGATTTACCGTATAGGTTTTGGTAAAGGAATCGGAACTGATCAGCGAAAGCCGTTCATCCTCGGAAACGCTCACCCCAAGCTGGGGCAGAAAGGCCCGGTACCCCAAAACCCACATCCCCTCCCGCAAAGCCCGCCGGGCCCGGGCGTCTTTTAATTCCGGGGACGCCGCCGCCGCAAGCCGGCCCGCGTCTTCAAACCCCACGGGCCGGTCCTGGGCGGCGGCGGGAACAAGCAGCCCGCAGAACAGCAGGATCAAAGCGCCCCGGGTCATCTATCCGCCGTTCCCCTGGACAGGGCCCTGAGCGCCCGGGAAAGGGCGGCCTTTAACAAATCGTTGAGTACCTTGGAGGACGAAAGGCTTTTCTTTCCCAGGAACAGCGCCTTTCCCGCCGCCAGCGGGGCGTTTTCCCCGGCCCCGTCGTTATCCAGGATCCGGATCTCCGCGGACAGGGAACGGCGGGTTTTCCAGTTTTCCATGTATTCCCGTTCGATCAGGATCACGTCTATCCGGTAGTCCTGTCCCCGGACATAGCCCTTTTCCCGCAGCAGCAGGGGCACAAGACGGCGGGTTTCGGCTTCCACCGAATCCCAGCCGGCGTTTTTATCCACCCGTACCGTCCCCAGTTCGGCGGAACCCAGGACCTTCGGGCCTTCCGGGGGCCAGCCCTTCCCCAGGGGATAAAACAGGGCCAGGGTCGAGCAGGAAGCCAGGAGGGCCGGAAGGATCGCCCAGAGGAACAGAAGTTTTACGGGATGATGTATGCTGTTCATTGCTCCCCCTCCCCGGCTGCGGAACCATCGCCCGCGGAATTCCCGCCGGCGGTATCCATGGTTCCGGTATCAATCAGGGTCCGCATATCCCTGATCCCCCGGACCAGGGAAGTGTTCCAGGGAAGGAGGATCTCCGCCCGGCGGAGGTCCTCCAGCGCGCCCTTCCGGTTCCCCGCGGCCCACCGGAGTTTCGCCCGGTCAACAAACACCAGCGCCGTTTCCGCGGAAGCCTCCACGGCCCTGTCCAGCAGGGCCGCGGCGTCTTCCCCATCCCCCCGTTCCGCCGCCAGGTCCGAGGCCAGCCGCAGGGCCTGCAGGTCGCCGGGATTATTCCGGAGCAGCCCTTCCGCCAGCTCCCGGGCTTCCCCGTCCTTTCCCTGTTCCCTTACAATCCGCGCCAGGAACAGGGAAGCCTCCGCCAGTTCCGGATGGCGGCGCAGCGCCCCCCGGAGCAGCTGTTCCGCTTCCTCCCCCCGGCCGAGGAAATAGAGGGCCTTGGATCGCAGCACCAGGGCCGGCGCGAAATTTCCGCAGCCTTCAAGCAAAGACCCGGTTTCCTCGAAACGGCCAGAGGCATAGGCGGCGGCGGCACGGCCGTAAAGGAGCAGCGTCTTTTCATCCCCGTCCTCCCCGCATGAAATAACGGCCAGCGCCAGGGCCGGCCCGAAAATCAGGCACGCCAACAGTTTTCTTTTCATTGTCAGCCCCGGGAAATATAGAGGAGCCGTTCCGCCCGGCGTCCCTGGGACCGTTCCGCTTCCCGGAGGAACCAGGTACGGAAAGCGCCCTCCCGGGCCAAAGCCCGCATAGCCCCGGAAGCGTACAGGGTGGAAGGATTGTCCGGCAGGGCCATGAGGGGGAGCAGTTCCGCCAGCAGCCCGGGGTCCTCCCGGCTGACCGCGCCGGAAACCGCCGCTTCTATCTCCGCCCTGGTTTTGACCGCCGGGGCTTCGGCGGAACCCAGTCCCATGGATTCGGCCAGGATGATCCGGCATTCCCCCGCGTAAGGCCCCGAGGGCGCAAGGTTTATGCACCGTTCCGCGTAATCCGCCGCCATGCCGGAACCGGCGCCGCCCGTGGAACTGCCTGTGGAACCGGCGCGGAAAGCCCTCGCTGCCCGGAACCAGTATTCGGGAAAAGCCGCGTACCGGGCCCTGATGGCTCCGTAGGCGGAACGGGCTTCCCGGTCTCCGGCTTCCCCGGCGGTTTCCAGGGCGCAGACCAGCAGCATCCACCGGGAAAAGGAATCATCCTCCCCGCGGTACAGCCCCCGCAGCTGTTCCTCCGCTTCCTTCCAGCGGCCGTCAAAAAAAGCAAGAATCGCCGTGACCGCGGCTTCGGTCTGCCGCCGGCCGGTTTCGGAAAAACGCTGCCCCGTTTCCGGTTCCAGCAGTTTGGCAAGCCCCTCCCGGATCGCTTCCCTGGTAACGGCGCCGGTGGTAACGGCGGCGCCGGGGGTACCGCCGCCGATGCCCAAAGCATAGGCCCAGGAAAGTTCCTTAAAAACCGCCAGCACCGCCCCGGCATAATCCCCCGCCTGTTCCCGCAGGTTGGATTCCGCCAGCCCCAGACCCGGGACAAAATTCCCGGACCGTTCCAGTTCCGCCAGCTCCTCCAGCGCCGCATCCGCCGCCGCCTGTGTAACCGGCGCCGCCGGGTCCGGCGGTATTCCGGCAGGGCCGGAAATTCCCCCGGAGGCCGGACCGGACAAAACCGAAGCCGGCGAAACCGGCACAGTCCCACCCTCCCCCGAAGCCCCGGCGCAGGCGGCCAGCAGCGGACAAAGAAAGACAAGTACAATCCCTCGTGGCATCATCAGACTCCTTTCGTTCAATTTCCCCCCAATCACTACCCTATAGGGAACGGAAAGCCGGTTTTGCTTCTATGGGACGGGAAAAAAATGAAAAAAGAATTTACCGGGGGATCGAAATTTTATCACCAGGTCAAAGAAGTTAAAGGAGGAGAGGAAGGAGAGGAAGAAATTTTACCACGGACCACACGGACCAACACGGACCTGTTGTTTGAAATCTTTGCTTTTGTCCGTGTTGGTCCGGGCCTGTCCATGATAAAGAATTTTACCACCAGGTCAAAGAAGTTAAAGAAGGAGAGGAAGAAATTTTACCACAACGAACCTTGGTTCGCCTTCACGGACCAACACGGACAAAGCAAGGATTTGGAACCAAAAGTTCGTGATCGCGGGCCGTTTACTTTCGGGTTGAGATACTCATTGAAAACAAATAATTCATCTGTCCCCGGTCATTTCCTCGGTAGTCCCGCCTTGTTCAGGCGGCTCGGGTACCAGCTTATAATCAACCAGCGCCCCGAAATGCGGCTCAAACGAAATTTTATGTACCTTTAGCGGCTCTTCCCATTCGGGATTACTTATTAAAAATGTTTCATCCCCTGAATGGTGATATAGTTCCCAGATTTGTTCTTTCATGTTAAGAAAACAATAGTGAGGCATGCCTACCAGTTTGACGGTTGTCCCGTCCCGCAGCGAGAAATCGTCAAACCCCGCAATCTCCAAATATGAATCCTCCGGATGAGGGTACTCCTCCTTGGCAGCATATTGCGTTATTTTAAAGGGGACGCCGTCAACCTTAAACGTCAACGGCGTTTCCCTTTTGGAACCCAGCCGGGTAATTTTGCTGCCCCTGATCCCTATGTACGATATGTTTTTGTCAATGACATTGCCGTTAACCACCAGGTTAAACGCCACCCTGTTGTTGCCGGTTCTTATCCATTCCAAGTATCCGTTCGGGTGATCCACGGACGCGAAGGCCTTCAGGTGAATGTTTCCTCCTTCCGTGACAATGGTCGCGGGGAACAAGTTCCAGCCCGATTTCCTGCTCAGCGTGAACACATAGACGGCAGCATCACCTTCCCCTTCCCGAAATACCCGGCAATGGGAAAGCAG
>JAISDG010000076.1 GCA_031265015.1 Spirochaetaceae bacterium
CGCGGCGGCTGTACCGGTATATTTTTGAATAACCACGCCGTCACCGGCTTCGTTCAGGTCATACCGGAAATCGGAAGGCGGATTGGCGGCCATAAGCCTGCCCGCCGTTAACAGTACGGCCCATACCGCCAGGCCCCGGTTTATCGCGGCAAAATTTCTTTTCATACGAGTCCTCCCTTGGTACTATCATGAAACTTCGTTACTGAACTATTTCCCACATCAAATTATCGCCGTCCACAGTGACGTTTATGGTGATCTTTTCGGTTTCTCCGTCGGATTCCACTTCCAGAAGGCCCCGGTACTCATTTTTTCCCTTTTCTATCAGGGTAAGGTCCTTGACTGTAAAGCCCTCAAGACCCCGTTCGGTCAGGGTTTCTTCAATGCTCAGCTTTACCTGTTCGGTCAGGTCTTCTTTTGATATACCGCACCCCATGATAAGCAGTCCCAGGATAACAGCAAAACACGCCCGGTTCTTTTTCATATAAAACTCCTCCGTGATTAATAAAATAAAACCCGTATTTCCGGGGAAAAGATCCGGAAAATCCATGGCCCGGGCCGATCCGGGACGGACTGGAAAAAACCTTTTCCCTCCATAAGAATGAATAATATATCATGATTAAAAAATATTGTCAATTACAATGTAGAAAATTTCATCCTAGTAATCCGTGAAAAGCCTTCGCTACAGTAAGATCCTGGAAAACCCCAATGGTACCGTTTAAGCCGTCCATCCACCGGATGTATTTTATCGACAAGCAGGTGCGGGAACACGCCTACCCCACCACCGTTTCCCTGTCCGCCGACTACGAAACAAAATACGGCAAATCCGTGGATCCCAGGACTATCGCGGGGGACATCGCGGCCCTGAAAGAAAAGTTTCACGCCCCCCTGGGTTATGACTACGAAAAGAGGGGTTATTATTACACCGATCCCTATTTCCAGCTCCCGGTTCTCAAGGAAGACCCCGACAATCTCCTTCCCGCCATGGCCGAGGAGCGCCGCCCCCGGACCGCCGCCATACCCGAGTGGCAGCAGCGGTTTATCGCATCCCTGGCGGACAAGCTGCTGCCCCTGCAAAAGGGGGAAAAGCGCCCCCGGCGGGCCAGCATCCTCCTGGAAGGTCCCTTCCCGGAAACGGAAACCGGCCCGGCGCTTACAACCCTGCTGCAGGCTCTGGAAGAGGCCGGGGCCCTGGACATCCGGTATATGGAAGCGGGAAAAAAGGCGGTTTCCTTTGTTTTTTGGCCCCTCCATCTTGTCTGTTCCCCGGGCTGCAGCCTTGTTTTCGGCAGAGTCCAGTCCGGGGAGTCCCCGGAGGGCGGCCGGTACCGTCTTCTGTATCTTGACCGTATCCGGCAGGCGGCCATCCGGCAGGACAGGGCAAAACCGCCGGCGTATATCCATATTCAGACCACCGGCGGCCGGGACATCGAGGCGGTTCTTGCCCGGGAGCAGTCCGACCTCGTGCTGGTTTTCGCCCTGCCCGCCGAAGGTTCCGCAAAAAGCCCGGCGCCGGAGTACACTTTGCTGGTTCAGACCGAACTCTTTGCCCAGCGGTAGCGGAAAGATAAACGATTGCTTACAGACAGGCGGATGCGGATACCCGCTTTCATAAAAAGCCGTTACGGAGGAACAGTATGCCGGGACTTGGCCGGGCCGGAAAAGATTTTTTTGAGGATATTTTTTGCAGAGCCGGGCAGGGGCTTTGTGATTTCCTCTGGGGCATCGCCGACAAACTGGACGATTTCGCCGGCAGCATCAAAGTCGACGAGGAGACATCCGCGGCCTTGCCGGAAAAAATGGTTGAAAAGAAGCGGAAAACAAAGCCCCCTGCCGGGGTCTTTTCCCGCGCCGTACAAAAGGGCGGGATAACCGGGGAACAGATAAAAGTCCACCGGGTCCTTGAGGGCTTTGATAAACCGGCAATCGGGCTCGCAAAAAACAGGATCCTTGACGCCTGCAGGTTTATTGCGAATAATGCCGAAAACGAAGCCGAAGGGCATATCGCCGCGCAGCTGGAACAAATGATCCAAAAGGGAGGGCTGATCATAACCGACGCGGAACTGGTACTGGACAGGCAGGCTGCGGGCTGTTTCTATATCAAAGATGGAACGCCCTCTATCGGTCTTGATATTGCGGCTTTGGGGAAAGCGGACGGCGCGGAGCTGGTCAACGTCCTGGTCCATGAAGCGTATCACGCCTGGCGGTATTTTACTTCCGGAACGGAATATTCCATCATAGACGAAAAAAGGGCCTGGAATACCGCCCTGGACGTTTCCAACAGATACCGGAACAGGTACGGAATTCCCGTTGAGCGGGAAACAGCGTATACCGAAGCCGATCTTTTGAAATACTCCGAGTATTCTTCCAACGCCAATGTAAACATACGATACGGTCCCGGTGAAAACATCATAGAAAGGGCAGGATACGGCATAGCCAATCTTATTGACGACGCCGCCGATGTTATCAACGGATGGACCGGCAAATTAATGGATAAGACGTTTTCCGATCCCTAGGGAAACCGTTCTTACCGGGCGCACAGCTTTTTTAAGTCCAGGAGTATCGCGTCCAGGGCGTTCCGGGATATGTTTTCCTGGATGTACTCCATATACTTTTTGTCCATCACGGCGATATGGGACAATATCCAGTCCCGTAAAAACCGGACAAAGGTGTTGGGCACAAACTGTTTGCCCTCCTGGAAGCTCTTGACATCCTGGAGTATCTGCTTGACAAAACTCCGGTGTTCGTTTTTGTGGGCCTCCAGAACGGGATAGGCAACCGCCGCCAGCAGTTTTTCTTCCATGGTAAAGTGGTATTTTACATACTCCACCGCGCCGTGGACGGTCCCCAGAAAATAGGTCTTTGCCATATCCGCTCCCGTCAGGCAGCCCTTGTACAGGGTATTGGTCAGGGTAATAAGCTCCTTATGCTGATCGTCTATTAACTGGATGCCGACGGAATATTTCTCGTCCCACTCCACAAAAATGTCGTCCCCGGGCATGGTAATCCTCTTTAAGTTATGCGTTTTTCAGGCTTTGGGCCCTGCGAAACCGCGGAATTTCAGGGCGCTTTCCCGAAAACCGGAGTTTCGGGAAAGCACCCCATGACAGAAAGTTTTTAATGTTCTTCTTACCTGTACTATAACGTGAAATTTGCCGGGCGGAAAGACTCCCCCGGCCTTTCCGGGGAAATCGCGCCGGAAAGCTCCCCCGCCAGGGCCGCCATGCGGGTATAGGCCCCGGGCCCTTCCCGGCGGTAGGAGCCGAGCCGTTCGTCGGTAAAGGTACAGTCTTCGCACCAGGCGAGGTGCCTGACTCCCGCGGCGGCCAGAAGCCGGGCGTTGGCCGCCTGCAGGTCCAGATAGCTGCCGCCGCCGTCCCGGCGGACGACCGGCCCCAGGGGATACGGGTCCCCGCCGCGGATCAGGACCCGTACCCGGGGCGAGGAGGGGCCGAACTCCGCCTCGAAAAGGACCGCCCGCCCCTCGTCAACCCGGTAACAGCAGCTTCGGATGCAGGGCCCCAGGAGGGCGGCAACCTCTTCCGGGCGGGTTCCCTGGTCCCGCATCAGGGCCAGGGCCGTAAGGACGATGCCGGTTCCCTTCCAGCCCGAATGGAGGGCGGCGAAGGAACCGGACCGGGTGTCCAGCAAAAATACCGGCAGGCAGTCCGCCGCGGTTACCGCCAGAGCCGGCGTACCGGCCGGTCCGGGAAAGCACACCATGCCGTCCCCCGGCCGGGCAAAGGCTCCGGGATCAGGGGCCCCCCGGGGAACCGTGAACACCTCCCGGGAATGGACCTGGATAAGGCTGTACACCCGGCCGGGGGACGCCCCCGCGGCCCGGAAAAAGCGTTCCCGGACCGGGCCGTGGGGGCCCCTGTGGGGGCCCGGGCCGGAATTCGCGGCAGGGTCAAATTTCATGCTGCCCGCGGCCCGGCCGGAGAGCGCGCAGGAAGGGGAGGGGGAGCCCTCCGCCAGGCGGGTTACGGGTTTTCCCTCAAAGATGAAGGGAAACCTGGCGAAGACGCCGGCAAAAGTGCCGGCGGGACCGCCGGCAACAAGGCCGCCGTTAAACGCAAGCCTGAAGGGGTACAGTTCCATCGCTCAGCGGCCCGTTTCCATGGCGTCAATGTCATCCAGCAGCCGGAGGGCTCTTTTAAACAGATCGACGGACTGGGTTATGCCGTCCGCAAAGGCGGTTCCCCTGCCGGCCAGGGCGGAGATATTGATCAGGGTATCGTACTTTTCGTCGGCGCTTTTTTTAAGAACCCCCCCCAGAATGTTGATCATCCCCTCCATAGCTTCCCGGGCCTGATCAATGATCCGTTCCGCGTCCCGGGCGGCCTCTTCCACGACGATTTGAATTTTACGGCGTTTAACCGGCAGGGAAGACATGTCGTTCTTTGCCTGGGCATACCGTTTTCCGTAATCCCCCGCGGGGGAAATCTCCATGTCAAAGTGTCCGATCACGTCCTCCAGCTTGATCAGGATGTTATAGTATTCGGTAAACTCGCTCCTGTTGTCCCGGCGGATAAATTCGCCGTCCAGCAGAATGGGCCGGATATGCTTGTTTATCTCTCCCATAAAGACCACCGAATAAAAGGTCTGCAAGAAAGCCAGGCTGAAATTCCCCTTTACGCCTATCCCCGAAGGGTTTGAGTCGGAAATCATATTTTCCAGCACCTTAAGGTTGGTTCCCTTAAAAAAATACCTGAACGCGTTCTGCAGATCCCGCTGCCGCCGGGTTTTGATAAAGGACATAAACTGTTCTTCTATCCGGGTTTTCCACCGTTCCCGGTAGACCGCGTACCAGTCTTCCCCGCCCCCGATATCCCCGGGGGAGATGTCCGTACTTCGGGATATGCACCGGAGCAGGCTGGTAAGGGGAACGGCCTCGTTAAATTCCTTGACCGCCTGGAACGACGTTTCGGCCCGGGAGAGGAGCTTGCGCATTTCGATCTGGATATCAAAACCCGCCTCGGTATCCTGGTCGGTAAGGACAAAGACAAAAAGGGACGCCAGCAGCGTCATGGGCGGCGGTTCCTTGAGGGAAACGAGGATATTGTTCAGCGTCAAAAGCTGGTCCCGCACCGAAGCGGCGGGGCAGATATTCCCCTGGAGAGAAGCGTCAAAGATGAAGCTGTTAATAAGCCGGTCAAACAGAAAGGACGCCAGCTGCTTAAGGCAGTACAGGGACCGGGCGCTGTGGTACATCCTGTCCCGCTGTTCCCCGGTTATCCCCGCCAGGGCCTCTTCCAGGGCTTTAAAGGCTTTCTGGCGGAGTTCTATTTCGCTTAAGTCCCGGTAATGGGAAGCAAGCGTCCCGGGGTCCGTGTCGATCTGGATAAGGGTGTGGATGTCGGGCATTTCCAGGGATCCCAGGAATACCATAAGCCCCCCCTTGTCCCGGTTAAGGCTTGCGTCCAGGGCGGAATAAAAAAACCGGGACCCGTCCCGGAGCTTAACAAGCTCTTCCTGGAACTTGGGAAGGAGCATGTCCTTCTGGAAGTTGTAAAAACCCGGCGCCGCGGTTTCTATATTCCGGTACATCCGGCTCATCAGGTGATCTTCAAACAGTTTGAGGGGGCCGCGGGTGTTAAAAAAACTTACAATCAGGAACCAGAGTTTATAATACCAGGGAAGGGCCTCGTACCGGGATTCAAGGTTGACGGCCTTTTCTTCCCCGGGTTCTTCGTACAGCACCATGCCGGCGGAAAGATTAGACTGGCTTGAAAGCCGTTCCAGCAGCCCGGCCCGTTCCTCCACGCTGAGTTCCGAGGCAAGCCGGCTGAAATGGCCGTTCCCTTCCATGCATTTTACTATACGTTGCCCTGGGGGGGAGGTCAACGGCTGTCCGTCTTCCG